>JABDKS010000943.1 GCA_013002105.1 Pirellulaceae bacterium
AACATAGTGATTTAGACGCCCTGGAGTTAGTCAAGAAAAAAGTCAAACTGCTGTCGATCATGGCGGGTGCCTTCAGGCAAAAAGTCAACAAGGAAGGACAATTGTACGACCACAAGGAATACAACATCGTCAAAGACATTCCTGCGGCCAAAGCGTTGGTGCAAGATTGGCCGACGCCAATCATCTGGAGCGGGTTCGAGATCGGCAAGAACTTGACATATCCGCACGAGAGTATCTTGCGGGACTACCGATATGTATCGCATCATCCGCTGCCCGAGGCGTACACGTTGTACATTCCGCCACCGCACGATCGTCCGACTTGGGATTTGACGTCCGTGTTGCAGGCCGTTCGCCCCGATCACGGGTACTTTGATCTTTCGGCTTCCGGACGAGTGAGTGTTGCCGATGACGGTCTGACCACATTTACAGAATCCGCCGACGGTCGCGATCGCTACTTGATCCTGCAGGAAACGCAAAAAGGTCGGGCGCGCGAAGCACTCGTGCTACTTTCAAGCCAGCCCCCAACAGGACATTCAGCAGGACATTCAACAGGGGCGGGGCATTGAACTACAAGAAAATTATTCGCCCGCACCGCATGTCGTCGTTCGCGGCTCGATCAATGTGGAGAACAATCGGCACCCAAGAATGCCCTGCCAACCAAAATGCAATTCGTTGATAGAAGGAACAAACATGCAACCAAGAATACGAGTATCGCTCACAGCAGGACTGATGTGCGTCTGCCTGTTCATCGGGTGCAAAGGGTCGGCAACTACTGATGCACAAAGTTCCGATTCATCGAAGAAACCCAAAGTCGCATTGATCATGAAGTCGCTCGCGAATGAGTTTTTTTCGACGATGGCAGCAGGCGCTCAATCGCACCAACAGCACAGTGGTGAATACGACTTGATCGTCAACGGGATCAAAGACGAACAGGATGTCAGTCGCCAGGTCGCTTTGGTGCAGGAGATGGTCGCCAGTGATGTCGATGCGATTGTGATTGCCCCCGCAGAGTCGCAAGCTCTGATTCCATCACTTCGCCGAGCCATCAAGGCGGGCATTGTCGTCGTGAACATCGACAACAAATTGGATTCGGAAATGTTGGCCAACGAAGGTCTGCAGATTCCCTTCGTAGGACCGGACAACAGGGCGGGCGCTAAGAAGGTCGGTGACCATTTAGCGACGCAGCTCGCCAAAGGTGATTCGGTTGCAATCCTGGAAGGACTGCAAACATCCGAGAACGGTCGCGCGAGGAAAGCTGGTTTCGAAGAGGCGATGAAGGACGTCGGAGTCACGATCGTGGACAGTCAGTCGGCCCAGTGGGAGATGGCCAAGGCCAACGAGATTGCGTCGTCGATGCTGAGTGAACACTCCGAGATCAAGGCGATCCTGGCCGCCAACGACAGCATGGCTCTGGGCGCGATCGCGGCGGCCAAGAGTGTCGGTCGCAGCGAGGATCTGCTGATCGTCGGCTTCGACAACATTGCCGCCGTGCAAACGGCGATCCGCGACGGGAAGGTGCTGGCAACCGCGGACCAGCATGGCGACCAGTTGGCAGTCTACGGAATCGAGACAGCGTTGAAATTGATCGCGGATGAGAACGCGGAGGTCGCCGACGTGGAAACGCCGGTTGATTTGGTCACCAAAGAAACGCTGGACGCGAAATGAAGCCGCTGTTGACTGCGACGGACATCACCAAACGCTTCGGATCCGTGACGGTGCTCGACGGTGTCTCGCTGGACGTCCGCCCCGGCGAAATTCATGCGTTGCTCGGAGCCAACGGAGCAGGCAAGAGCACGCTTTGCAAAATCATCTCCGGGCTGCTGACGCGCGACGGCGGTTCGATGTCGATGGCGGGCGACGCTTATCTTCCCCGTGACAAACAGTCAGCCGAGCGATCAGGAATTCAAATTGTTCAGCAGGAACTCAATCAAGTTTCCACACTGACGGTGGCCGAGAACATCTTTCTGACCCGCATGCCCAGTGTTCTCGGTGTCATCCGCACGGGCCAGCTTGCCGATCGGGCGCGACAGGTGCTTGATCATTTCGGTTTACACGATGTTGCGACCGATACCATCATGGGCACGCTGGGTGTTGGTCGACAACAAATGGTCGAAATCGCTACGGCGCTGGATCGCCAGTGCCGATTGCTAATTTTGGACGAACCGACGGCTGCCCTTGGTGCTGACGAAACGAAGCGGTTGTTCGAGCGATTGCGACATCTGCGTGACCAAGGAATTGGCATTATCTACATCAGCCATCGGTTAGATGAAGTTGCCCAGTTGTCCGACCGAATCACCGTGTTGCGAGATGGCAAATGCGTCTGCACGCGAGAGACCACGTCGATGACTACCGATCAGATGGTTGACTTGATGGCCGGTGATTCCGCGGGCGCACATCATTTGTTTGAATCGTTCGCGACGGACCATACTGCAATAAAGGTCCATGGAATCACCGCTGGTATTGTCCGCGACGTCTCATTCTCCGTGCGTCACGGTGAGCGTCTTGGGATCGCTGGATTGGTCGGATCTGGCCGCACGGAATTGCTGCGAGCCATCTTTGGGGCGGACACTGCGCAGCAGGGGACGGTCCAGGTCGGCGATCGCGGGGACACACTTTTTTCGCACCCTAGCCAAGCCGTCGCAGCGGGGCTGGCAATGGTCACCGAAGATCGCAAGCAGAACGGCCTGCTGTTGCGCCAGTCGGTCCTATTCAACACGTCGATTGGTTCTCTGTGCAAGCGATTTGCTGCGTTGGGAATCATTCGCAAACAGAGCGAACGACGGGCGGTGCAAGAGATGGCCCGCCAGTTGGAAACCAAGTGCAACGACATCGATCAAATCGTCGCCACTCTCAGCGGCGGTAATCAGCAAAAGGTGGCGATTTCAAAATGGTTGGTACGCGACGCCGACGTTTTCTTTTTCGACGAACCCACTCGAGGCATCGATGTCTCCGCACGCCGACGGATCTACCGATTGATCGAGTCTCTCGCCAAGGCGGGCAAAGCGATCGTCATCGTCAGCAGTGATTTGGACGAGCTATTGGAAACTTGCGACCGGATTGGTGTCATCTCAGCAGGAAAATGGATCGATGACTTCGATCGCGAATCATGGTCGACGGACCAAATCATGCAGGCAGCGTTCGCGGGATACCGACAGGCAGAGGCGGTTGCATGATCACGAAACAGATGAAGAGGACCGTATTGCAGTACGGTGGTTTGCTGACGGCGTTGGCACTGTTGATTTTGGTCTTCAGTTTGCGGACGGACAGCTTCTTTCAGATCGGCACGGCGAGGCTGATTGCTAATCAGATTCCTGAATTGACGCTACTGGCTGTCGGGATGACGCTCGTATTGGTGATTGGACAGATCGATCTGTCAGTCGGCAGCGTGATGGCCCTTGCCGGAGCCGTGCTTGGGGTCCTGATGGCGAAGTACGATTGGTCCCTGGGTTTTGCAATCGTGGCAAGTGTGGCGACCGCTGGGGCGTGCGGCTGGGCGACCGGAGCGATCTCGATTTGGTTCAGGATTCCATCGTTTATCGTTTCGTTGGGGATGCTGCAGATCGCGCGCGGGGCGACCCGTCGGTTACTCGATTCCAAAACGCTGACGATCGGTTCGGACGTCGCGGCGATCAGTGAACCCCTGCCCGGAATGGGACTGTCACCCGCGTTCTTGATCGCCATCGCTGCCGTTTTCGCCGTGCATTTTTTGATCAGCAGTACCGTATTCGGACGTTACTGTGTCGCCATCGGCACCAACGATCAAGCGGTTCGCATGTCGGGCATTCGCACCGCTCCCTACGCGATCGGAGTGTTTGTTATCAGCGGACTACTATGCGGACTTGCCGGGCTGGCACCCACGTCGTTGATGGAAGCCGCCGATCCTGGCGCGGGCAACGGCATCGAATTATCCGCGATCGCAGCTTGTGTGATCGGTGGAACCAGTTTGATGGGTGGACGAGGCAACGCGATCAGCACGTTCCTGGGTGTACTGGTGATCGCGGTGCTGCAAACGGGCCTTAGCCGCATGTCGGTCGAAGACGCAAACAAACAAATTATCACCGGGGTTGTGATCATCATCGCGGTGTTGATCGACACCATGCGCCGCAACTGGGAAAAGACAGAATCATGAATACTCGGATATTCACATTTTGCTTAGTGCTTTCGCTACCGATTATCGGCTGGGCCGATGTCCCGACGAAGGTGGTTTTTGATACAGATATCGCCGGAGACGTCGATGATGTGCTGGCGCTCGCCATGCTGCATACCTTGGCCGACCGCGCCGAGTGTCACATTGAAGCCGTCACCGTATCGAAAACCCATCCACAAAACGGACCGATGGTCGACGCAATCAACACGTTCTATGGTCGACCTGATCTTCCCATCGGCGTCACCAAGGGGAATTACCCACGAGAAAGCAAATACACAGTGCTGGTCGAGAAAACCAACGACAATGCCTTTCGATACCCTCATGATCTACTGGAAAGCTCGGATGCGCCGGATGCTGTTGCCGTGTTGCGTCAAGTGCTCGCCGATGCGGAGCCAAATTCGATCTCGATTGTTTCGGTTGGACTTGCAGTCAATATCGCCGATCTGCTGGAGTCGCCGGCCGACGGGATCAGTCCGCTGCCAGGCATCGATCTCGTTCGACAAAAAGTCAAACTGCTATCGATCATGGCAGGAGCGTTTACTCCGGTGAACGGAGACGCACATTTTTTGGAAGCCAACGTTCGAAATCACATCGGGTCCATGCAGCGATTTGTCCAACGTTGGCCGGCCGAGGTCCCTGTGATCTGGAGTGACTTCAATATCGGCATTCGCGCCCGTTATCCCCGGGGAAGCATTGCGAGGGACTTCGGTTACACGCCGCACCATATCGTTCGCGAATCGTACCTGCTGCACAGTGGTCCCGAACATGATCGCCCGAGTTGGGATCTAACCAGCGTCCTATACGCAGTCCGTCCCAGCGATGGCTACTTTGGTCTGTCGGCCACTGGGTCGGTGTCCGTCGCGGATGACGGCTTCACGACTTTTACAAAGGATGAGTCCGGCAACCATCGCTATTTGAAGATGAACGACATCCAAGCCGCCCGCGTGGTCGAAGTACAGCGAACCCTCGTCAGTCAACCGCCAGCGGTGGCGCGTTGATAAAAGTCATCGGGTGGGAATACACCATTGACCAATGACTACTGATTGAAGTCTGACGGTGCGCGAACCTCGATGGTTGGCTTCTTTCCGTAGATGACCCCGGTATGGCTAGCGGCGTCCATGTCGGCAATCAGTTTGGCATAGAAGGGGCGATAGGCTCTGATCTTTTCAATCGCTGCGTCTCGTTTGGACTTGGACGTTTCGAAGGACTTACGGTCGCCACTGGTTGCCGTTTTGGTTAGTCCGCGTCCGGCCATGACCATCGCGTTGACGGTATGCAGCGTGTAGTTGTGATGGTCGATCAGGCGGTGCAGCCGGTCGAGTTCATCCTGCGACATTTGTTTGCGGTGGTCAAAATAGATGTCTTCCATCATCTCTTTCATCTGCGACGCAATGGGCCAGTACGCGGCGAGATACATACCGGGGTTATTCGCTCCCGGGTAACGGGCGAAAAACGAAGCAATCATCGGTTCCCTTTTCGCTTCGCCCGGACCATCGCGGAACACTTTCGCAAGCCGTGACTCCAGCAGATCGTAGTACCCCTTCACAGAGTCACCGGCGACGCCGTAAAGCGCGGAATAGTATCGCAGCTCGGCGGCTTCAGCGTCGAAATCATCGTCCCACATCAGCCGAGCCAGCAGATAGTGACCCGCTCCGAGCAGTTCGTACGAACGGGCAATGTAGTGATAGCCGCCGTCGACCCCGTGCTCCTGCTGGGCGCGGCACTTTTCGATCACATGCTTGGTCACCGGCGCGATCATGTAAAGCGGCGTTTGATCGTAGTGCCAGATGTCGTACTTGTAGAACGTGCCCGCCGCCGCATGCCAGCCACGTTCCATGGCGGCTTCGGACCATTGATCGCCTTCGTAAAACGCTCCCTGGCTGAATCCACTGTTGGTCGGATGCACCAAAAACAGCATCGGATGCGGTTTGACTCGCTTTGGTGGATACTTGTAGTCCAGATAGACAATCACGCCGAGTCGCTTATCGGGATGCACTTTCGCAACTTGCTCGGCGACCTGATTGCTGAACGTGATGATGCGATCGGTCGTGATGCGGCGGCCATCGGGGCGAACGTCTCCGCTGTCCAGTGCCAGACATTCGCGGCAAGTGCAGAACTTTCGTCCATCGTTGGCGGCGATGGAAAACATCTCAGAGTTCGGCGTCTTGTTAAAGTAATCGATGGCGGCTTCTGCAAAGTGCTGGACGACCTGCGGGTTGCTCGTGCAAACCTGACCGCCGCGTTTTTCCGAGTAATGTTTCGGGTAACGCTGACCATTGATTTCCGCGAACCATTCCGGGTGAGCTTTACCATACACATCGGGCGACATGATGCGATGCCAATTGTGTTCGTGGCGAACATCGATCGGATGCCCCAACCGCAATCGGCGCCCGAAGATTTCATTGGCCAATCCTTCGGGAGATTTTGTGAATTGCCGATACAGGCAATCGGGAGCGTCGTCGATCTCGATTGGCTTTATGGAAAGGTCTCGCTGCGGCGGCGTGATCGTGCCCAGATCATCGTGCCAGGCGAACAGCACTGCGTAGGAACGTTCCAGAAACTCGTAGGTGCCAAACAGTGTTCCCGGTTCCATGCCGACGCTGCCGGTAACACGATGCGCTCCGACTCTGGGAGTGTCTCGCCCAACGATATGAATGTCCTGACCCACCGTGCGAATGCGAAAGCCTTCCGACTGCAACCCGTCTGTCGTCACGCCGGCTTTCTCCGACCACGGGTTGCGGCCGAAGAAGATTGTTGGTTTTCCCTCCACCGGTTCGGCAACTCGCATCGGCTCGTTTCCTGTTGCCTTTTTCACCAACGTCCGATACTCCTTGAGCGCCATCACCGCCGCCGGATCTGCATCATCATTGGGCAGGCAGAGCATGTTGTGCACCGGTTTGCCGTCCTTAACCAGAATGATCTCGGTTGTCGGAGTCGGCTGACCCACCGCCGTCTGATGTGCCAACATCATCAGCGCAATCGCAGCGATTGTCGAAATCCAGGATCTCGAGTGGCAGTGAAACCCGCGAATTTTCGGATGGAGTATCTGGTTTGTCATTTGCGTTGTCCTGGGTTATTCACCATCGCGGGGACCGGTTCTTGCCGGGCCTTCACCGTCCCGCAGGCCACGTCTGGCGGTGCCGTCCCCGTCACGGAGACGTTGTTTTAGCGAACCGTCGCGATCGCGTACTCGCCCGCCCCGGGCTCGTTCGACCGCCTGTTTACTGCCGATGCGACGCCACCAGATGAATTCGGCGGGCGTGAACTTGCCGTCACCACTCGGTTCGGCATCGTTGAAGTGCCCGGTGCTGATCTGGCGGCGTTCGGAACTGATGTTTCCGTTGGTCATCGCCAGCCACTCGTCGAGTGAAACGATTTTGTCGTCGTTCTTATCGTAGGCTTGAAAGACGCGTCCTTCCTTGGTGCGTTCCCAATTTTCGGGAAGCTTGAATTGACCAACACTCACAGCGACATCGCCGTCACGACGAACGATTCGGTGCTGCAAATCGACGTCACCATCTCCGCGATGATCTGAACGCACCTCACGCCGCAGTGCATCCACCTCGCGCTGGAGTTTCATGATCATTTGAAGCATTGCTTCTTCACGCGGTGTTTGTGCTTTGAATCCGCGAACTGCAGATTGGCCGTCAGTTTCTCGTGTGCGGCCACGGTCGCCTCGGTCTTCAGATGACCCGCGCCGCTCCGCGTCCGCTTCGGGGGAACGCCGCCCATCGCGTTCTGCCGATTTCCTGGGACCTGCGTCTGCCTCCGGTGAACGGCGTCGACCTGCTTCGGCTTCAGGGGAACGGCGCAGTCCCGCGTCTGCCTCGGGCGATGGACGGTCACCGGCTGCAGATTCCACTGAACGCCCGCCTTCGCCTTCCTGTGCTATCACGGGTGAATGCGAGTGAACACCAATGGCCAACGTAACGGCGACCCAGCAACTGACTGCCAGAACTCCGGCCAGCCAGGACGGGTCGCGGTGCGGTCTTCGTGATGTGCCCAGAATGATTTGAATTCGGCTCAACAGATTCATCTTTGCGTCTCCCGTAACTGCGGGCATCAGCCTGAGTCCACCGTGGACGGCCAGCTTTCCGACCCGTTCAAGTGCAATGACATAGCCGCCACGATCGCGGGTCGCCTGAACGGCCAACTCATCGCAGCAAAGTTCTCGTTCCCAGCGAACACGACCGGACAGCCACCAAACCACTGGGTGGTAAAATAGCAACGTCTCCAGAACGCGTTGAAGCAGATTGGCCCAGACATCATATCGCCGTATGTGAGCGAGTTCATGCGCGATGACTGCCTGCAAGACATCCGGCGGCAGTTCACTCAACCACGATGCCGGTAAAAGGACGACCGGTTTCCAAAACCCGGCCACCGCAGCCACTCGCACTCGTTCTGATGCGAACACACGCGCCCGCCTGAGCCCCATTCGCCGGGCCACCGATTGTGAATAGACCAGTAGATCGCGCGAGACTGAGGTTCGATCTGCAGCAAGCGAGACAACGCCGACCAGTCCGGCTATCAGCCTCGCTCCGCACAACAGCACGCCCGTCAACCACAACAACAGTACATAGGGCTGTAGGGTTTCGATGACGCGGTGACGTGGAAGCGTGCTGGAAATCCGCGTCTTGTGACTACTTTGACCTGCCAGTGTATCGAACTGCAAACTCGCGCTACCCAATGCAACCGCATCAGGGTGAACACCATTGGCCGTCGCCGGTTCAGCCGACGACGCAATTGGGCCGATCACATCTGCCTGCGACATCGCCGAGACAACCACCTGCGAGTGATGAATCGCGAAAAAAGTGACGACCGGAACGATCGCCATCAGCACCAGCGCCGACAACGATACTGTGTACCTGGCACGAGCGGACGGCAAATCTAGAACCGCCATCAATATCCAGTAGATGAGTCCCGCCAGAAAGCCCTGCCAAACGAAATGAATCAGCGTGAGTGCAAGACTGTCGGCGACCGTTGATGCACAAAACTCAATCATCGCATTGCTCTCCTTTCTGCCAGGCTTGGATTGTCCGCTGGATCTCGGCCAATTCTTCTTCGGACGGTTTGGACTGTTCCAGAACTTGCGTAATCAGCGACGTCGTCGATCCCTGAAATGCCCGGCCAAGGACATCCTTGACGACTGTCCCCAGTGTTTTCTCCTTGGATTTTTTCGCCCGATACACATGCGCCCGCCCTTGCATGGCACGTGTCACGAGACCTTTCTCCAGCATCACATTCAGCATGCTAAGGATCGACGTGTACGCGCGCGGTCGCGATTGATTGAGAATGTCGACCACCTCACGAACCGTTGCCGGCTGACACTCCCACAGCACGTGCAGGATTTCCAACTCAACGTCCGTCGGTGTCACTTGCCGATGTCGCGGCATCACGACTCCAAATAAAGAAACGATGATTCAACGACGACACACTTCGCCCGTGCCGCCAAAGCCAGAATCTACTAAAGAATTAGTTGCCTGTCAACTAATTCATTAGTAGATCCGCAAGGTTCCGGGAGTTTTTGGAATCGGAACGCATCCACGCCAAGACGATTTCGCCCAACCTGATCGTCGGGACTACCCTGACCGATGCTGGTGTGGCTGACGACAAATTCAAAGAACTGACGCACAACATGGACACTCAGTTCTTAACGTACGAC
>JABDKS010000968.1 GCA_013002105.1 Pirellulaceae bacterium
TCGGCCCACACTCCCTCTGGTTGATAAGGCCGAATCGGCGGCCCTCCGACTGCGGTGTTCAATAAGCCGGATGCACGCAATGCATTGTCGCGGATCATCCAAGCCGGCATACGAAAACGCGGAGCACGAGCAAGCAAACGGTTCTTAGGGTCTCGCTCAAGCAACTCTGCGGTTTGATCGCTACTCTGCTGGTAGGTTCGACTGGTCGCGATCAATCGCAAGAGATGCTGCAGATCCCAGTCGTTTTCAAGCAACTCAACTGCCAACCAATCCAATAATTTCGGATGCGTCGGCAATTGGCCCTGAAGACCAAAATCTTCCGGAGTCCGCACCAATCCCTGACCAAACATCAATTGCCAAAGATGATTGACGACAACCCGAGCGGTCAGTGGGTTTTCAGGATCGACCAGCCACTTCGCCAGATCCAGACGCGACTGCGTTTTGTCGGCCGGCCAATTCAATACACTCGGCAAGACACCGCGCTGAACCTCGTCGCCTTTCGCATCCCAAACGCCACGCACCAGCACATGCGTCGGGCGAGGTTGCTCTCGCTCGGCCAGCACCATTACGTTGCGTGGCTTCTTCTGGCCATTGACTTCATTCCGTTGGCGTGTGACCTCCGCGACAAGCTGTGCTGCTTCTTGGTACGCCTGATCGTCAAGCAAATACTGATCGAGCAACCGCTTTTTCAATTTCGGATCGAGCGAATTCGGATCACTTCCATCGCCCAGTGCCGTCACTAGCTCGGCTATCGGCGAACCGCCGGCAACGCGTCTGACGGTTTCGCCGCGCTCCGTTGCCAGTGCCAGTCGAAAGCGGCCAATGTTGGCGTTGCCATGCGTCGATCGATGCCGAAGCACAATGATTAACCGATCATCCGGTTCTACCGTCCAGGGATCGCGGAACTCAAAAACCGCGGTGTGTTTTTCGACGGTCTCCACGCCGATCGTCGTCCAGCCGTTGCGAGCATCGTCATTCAGCGTGTCTTTGACTTTGCCGTAAAGTTTGTCCCAATCACTTTTGTATTCCGTGTTCCTTTCAACGTCCGCTGTCGCGCGTGATAATTCGATTTGGGTTTCGGCAGGGCTGCCAGCTCGACGCGCAAGCACACGGACACTGGTCAACGTGAATTCGCCGTTGCCATCGCGAGTAAATCGTCCCTCTTGATGAGTCTCATGCGGAAAGACCTCCAGCCGGAATCCCGTTACGATCGGCATTTCCTCTGGAAGTTCCAGCGTGACACGGTAGTCATCCTGGTGAGGTTGCGGTCCATGCGACTGGATCACTTGTCCGGCTTCGACACGGAACTGAGTGCCATCGCTGCTAGAAACTTTCGGTGGAAGCGTCCTCCAGACTTCATAGTTTGACGGAGGATCGGAAGCAAAATCCTTTAACCAGTTATCGAAGCGTTCCTCTGCCCGCTTCCTCTGCTCAGCTTCACGTTCGCGACAGATCTTGACGAAGCCATCGAATTCTCTCACACGCTCGGCGACCAGCGGCGATTCATATTTCAAGTATGGCTTCGCTCCGTTTCCGGCCCTCCCGTCCTCGTCGATGCTGTTAAAGAAAGCGAACAGCGAGTAATAGTCATGCTGCGTGATCGGGTCAAATTTATGGGAATGACATTGCACGCATCCCAACGTCAAACCAAGCCAAACCGTGCCCATGGTGTTCACGCGATCGATCACATAATCAATTCGTGACTGCTCTGGATCACGACCACCTTCGCCATTGGTCATGTGGTTGCGATGAAAGCACGTGGCCAGCTTTTGCGCTGCTGTAGCGTCGGGCAGTAGATCGCCTGCAAACTGCTCGGTCGTAAAATCATCGAACGGTTTGTTGTCGCGAAACTGCTGGATAACCCAATCACGCCATGGCCAGTTTTGCCGCGTTGCGTCTTGCTGGTAACCATCGGAATCGGAGTAGCGAGCGGCATCAAGCCACCACATTGCCATCCGCTCGGCGTGGTGAGGCGACTTCAACAAGTGATCGATTTGCGCCAGCCAACGTTCTTCCGTCCACTCAATGTCGTCTTGCTGAACCTCTTCCGGCGTCGGTGCCATGCCAGTGAGATCGAGGGACAATCGGCGTAGTAAAGTTGTCGAGGCAGCGGGCTGCGACAAAGTCAGTCCTTCACGACTCAATCGCTCGATCACAAAGGCGTCGATTGGATGTTCGTGACCCTGTGGCACCTCGGGTCGCGTAAGTCTCTCGAAGGACCAGTGCTTGCCCCACTTGGCACCGTCAAGAATCCACTGACGAACCGCCTTTCGTTCCTGATCGCTCAGTGGCTTACGATGCGAATCGGCTGGCGGCATTCGCTCCTCTTCGTCGCTGGAAATGATGCGCCGCCACAATTCGCTGTCTTCCAAATTCGTGGGGACCACCGCCGCATAGCCGCCGAGATCCTGCTTCGCGGCTGATTCCAGATCTAGCCGCAGGTCGGCTTCGCGATTTTCTTCGTCGGGACCGTGGCAATGGAAACAGCGATCGGACAAGACAGGAAGCACGTCTCGCGAAAATGAGATTTCATCGGCCGGCGCCAATGCCGGACAAATCAGCAAGACGAATGCGACAGACGATATCGAAGCGATGTGTTTTCCCGAGGTGGGATTCTCGAACATGGCGGGTTTTCTGTGAGGTCGGAGTCGTTGGCCACGGCCGTCAGCTCGACGAAATGCTCTCGTCCAGATTGAAGATCAAGCTGCAAACGGCGGCATATGCTGCCAACTCGGCGTGATTCGATTCGGCAGCCGGCTTGTGCTGACCACCGCCGTCTAAATACTGCGCGGCCCGTTCATGATTCGCTTTAAACTCGGTCAGTCGATTCTCGTACTCTTGGAGGAGTATACTTAACTCGGCCGGTTTCACACGCCTGGACGTCGCCAGTCGAAAGGCAAAACTCAATCGCTCCTCCGGCGTATCTCCGCCTTCCCGTACGATTCGTTCGGCGAATACTCGGGCTGCTTCTACAAACTGTGGATCATTTAGCAATACCAATGCCTGCAGCGGTGTGTTGGTTCGCTCCCGACGAGTGCGACAGGTGGTACGCCCGTCCGCACCAAGGATCCTCATGTTTGCTGCAGGGATCTGTCGTTTCCAGTACGTGTAGAGACTGCGTCGATACAGGTCGTCGCCCTTGCTTGGCGCAAACCTGGCGTTTGACGACCCGATGGCATTGGCGCCAAACAACTCGGCCGGTTGGTACGGGTGTACTCCAGGACCGCCAAGCTTTTCCTTCAACAGTCCGCTGATCGACAGCGCATGATCCCGCACAAATTCGGCGGGCAAACGTCGACGTGGGCCGCGTGCGAGCAAACGATTCTGCGGATCCCGTTTCTCTAATTGCACGGTGCGGATACTGTCTTGTCGATACGTCGCTGACAAAACGATTTGACTCAACAGTTGCTTCACGTCCCACCCCGACTCTGCGAAATCAACAGCCAAGTAATCGAGCAACTCCTGATGACTGGGAGGATCGCCCTGTGTACCGAAATCT
>JABDKS010000994.1 GCA_013002105.1 Pirellulaceae bacterium
AACTGGAATGCGACTCATTGTCAGTCACACCGCATTACAGCGTCGACGACGTTCATCCTCAGACGACTATCTCGCCAGAACAGCGATTTCTGGCGTTACTGGATCTGGAGCGGCGCGATATCTGGACGATTGTCTTATTCGCATTTGTCGCAGGCATTTTGACGCTAGCGACACCCTTGGCGGTTGAGTCCCTGGTGAATGTCGTCAGCTGGGGAACCTACGTCCAACCACTCATTGTGCTGGGCTTGATTCTGTTGATCTGTTTGGGAATCGCCGGCGTCCTTCGCGTTCTGCAGACCGTGGTCGTGGAATTGATTCAGCGGCGTCAGTTTGTTCGGATCGTCAGCGACCTTTCGCATCGGTTTCCGCGTGCCAACCAGGATGCGTTGTCCGGAAAATATCCGCGTGAACTGGCGAATCGAGTTTTTGACATCATGACGATTCAGAAATCGACGGCCGTTCTTTTGCTCGACGGAGTATCGGTTGTATTGACCACCGTTCTGGGACTCGTGTTGCTGGCCTTTTACCATCCGTTCTTGTTGGGTTTCGACATCGTATTGTTGATGTCGATGATTTCGATCACTTGGATTCTTGGAGGTGGAGGTATTCGGACTGCGATCGAAGAATCCAAAACAAAATATAAGGTTGCACACTGGCTGCAGGACGTCATCGCGTCGCCGACCGCTTTCAAGACGGGTGGCGGCGAATCGCTTGCCATTCAACGTGCGAACGTTCTGACGGCTGAATACATTACCGCCCGACGACGGCAGTTCCGTGTCGTGTTGCGGCAAGTCGCCTTTGCAATCACCTTGCAAGTCATCGCGTCGACGGCGGTGCTGGCACTTGGTGGTTGGTTGGTGATCGATCGGCAACTCACGCTGGGTCAATTGGTCGCCAGCGAATTGGTTGTCACCGTGGTCGTAGGTGCCTTCGCAAAGGCCGGGAAGTCTTTGGAAAAGTTCTACGATTTGATGGCGGGTATGGACAAGGTCGGACAGTTAATCGACATCCCCACGGACCCACGGCACGAGATTGGAAAGCTGCCGGACGGCCCGATTGCTATCCGCTGGGGTGAGTTGCACTTCAATCGCCTGCCGTCTTCGTCCACCGTCGCCGCGACTGCTATCGAGGCCGGTTCATCCGTTGCGATCGTTGGTGATGATGTCGATGGCAGATCGGACTTGGCACGGGTCATTGCTGGACTGCAAAAGCCGACGCATGGCCTGGTTCAGGTCGGAGGCTTTGATTCGCTGCTGGCCGCAAGCGGACGCGGCAGTCGATTGGTTGGCTACGCTGGCGAGCGCGAGATCTTTTGCGGAACGCTGCGCGAAAACATTGACCTCGGACGGGTTGGACTTAGCCAAAGTCGGATTCGCCAAGTTCTTGATGATGTCGGTTTGTCGGAAACGATCCTGCGTTTGCCCGATGCGTTGCAAACGTC
The DNA here is from genome assembly GCA_013002105.1 of Pirellulaceae bacterium. The sequence continues at coordinate 1,442 of JABDKS010000994.1, forward strand.
GCTACAAACCGGTGGTCACCCGCTCACGGCCAGTCAAGTCACTCAATTGATCATTGCACGAGCCATTGTCGCCAAGCCGAAGGCTTTGGTGATCAACGGTCTGCTGGACGGACTGACACCGGATATCCGTGCAAAAATATGGAATTGCATCGCCTCCCATGACGCAGCCTGGACCCTGGTCGTTGTCACCGGTCGCGACGATATTGCCAGGATGTGCGACAGTCAGATTTCCATCCGCAAAAACGCCTAGGTCACCCGTCTGTATCCAAGACCTCAGTCACCAAAATCCGAACCGTGATCAACAATCAAGAAACGCTCGACGACTTTCCAGCCATGCAGATGGTGCGCACAGGGCGTCTTGTCCGACAGGTCGCACGCTTTACGTTCGCGTCGCTGGTGATTTCGATCATTGCGATGGTATTTCTCCCGTGGCGACAGACCGCGCGGGGCGTCGGCACGGTCGTCGCCCTCGACCCGCAACAGCGTCCGCAATCGGTTCGCAGTCCCTCCAAGGGGGTCGTCAGTTATGTCAAAGAAGGGCTACGCGAGGGAAGCCTTGTCAAAAAAGATGAGCTGGTATTACGGCTGACGCCGTTTGCTGCCGATGGAGTCGCGCAACTTGAGACGCAAATCCTAGCGATGGAGTCCAAGGAGGCTGCGGCCATGTCCAGCCTGGAGGTGGCCAAACAAGCGGCAGAGTTGCAAACGCGAAGCGGCACGAACTTGGCCGAATCGCTGAAACAAGATTATGAAGCCGCAAAGCAGAAATGGGAGCAATCCAAAAACGAAGTGACCGCCCTGCAGGCGGAGTTTGTTGATAAGCAAAATCAGCTAAGGATTGCAGAGGAAGTGTCTGCTAAAGGTCTCGTGTCTCGTGAGGAATTGTTTTCCAAACAACAAATGGTGGCCTCGGCTAAGGCAAAGGTGCTTAAGGCCGAAAATGGAGTTCAAGAACTCTACGCGGCGCTGTTGTCCAAAGAGGAAGAAATTGAATCGAAGCGGCAAGACATCGATATTAAGAATCGCACAGCCAATCAGAAAGTGCTCGAGGCGATGCAGCAGATCAACACGATCGAAAAGGAGATCATCGATCTACGCAATAAACGGGGAGAGCTCGATCGGTTGGAGATTCGCGCACCAAGATCTGGCCAAATTCAACAGTGGTTTGGCTTGGAAGGCAGCGACGCGATCAAAGAGGGGGATCAGCTTTTTGTCATCGTGCCTGAGACCGACGAGTTGTCCGTCGAGATGCAGGTATCGGGGAACGATATGCCACTGATCCAGGTTAACGACCGTGTACGGCTTCAGTTCAAAGGCTGGCCGGCAGTCCAGTTTGTGGGATGGCCCTCGGTTGCCGTCGGTACGTTTGGCGGAAAAGTCAACCGAGTTTTCCCAACTGATGATGGCAAAGGGAATTTCCGCGTGGTCGTCGTCCCAGACAATCACTTTCCGCGGGAGGACGGCTGGCCTGAAAACCGATACTTACGACAAGGTGTGCGGGCAAACGGATGGGTTTTGCTGCGACAAGTTCCGCTTGGATATGAGATATGGCGACAACTAAACGGATTTCCGCCCGTTGTCGCACAGGAGAGTCCGGAGTCGGCAAAGGACGAGACGAGCAAGGTCAAGCTGCCAAAGTCTTAGGCCTGATCGAGTCAACACGACTGCGTGCAGGGTTTCTCGTCTTCATCGGCATGATTGTCATTCAGACATCATGGGTCGCCGCTCAGACCACGACCCAATCACAACCGCGCGGCACGTTCGAGGAGTTCATGGTCGCCGTGTCCGTGGAC
>JABDKS010000995.1 GCA_013002105.1 Pirellulaceae bacterium
GACTTGATCCATTGGACCGAGCGATGGCGATTTCGCTGCTCCCACCCAGCGACATGCCAGGCCCAGGAAACCTGCCCAAACCAAATCGGTTGCCCAACGCAGAGCCTGAGAAACCCTGACCCCGATAAATCTGGCCATCTGATTGTAGGCCGGGACCTCTCCTGGCAAAATCGCACCGCTACAGGTCCTAAACCTGCGACCAACCGGCAAGTCGCCGCGACCGATGTTCTGATAGACGCAATCATGTCGAACGCATGCGATTGACTAAATGGGCGTTGGCATGGAAATTGCTTTTCTGAAAGTACGTTGCCAGCTTCACTCATTTTGTCCGTGACAATTCAATGACCACAGAATCGACGGACACGGGATCACTGTCACCAGATTCCGCTTTCAGTCCGAATGTCAAACTGGCTGTGGATTGGTTTGCCCAGAAAGTGCAGGAGAGTTTCGCAGACAATCTGCAGAGCCTCACTGTATACGGGCCGGCCGTCACAGCGATCTACGATCCTCGCCAACACCAGATTCATCATTTGATCGTTCTCGATCATCGCGATATTCAACGATTGTTGCACTTGGCCGGCTATTCTCGCGAAGCAACGCGTCGGCGTTTGTCCCCTCCGTTGATTGTCACCGAGACGTCGTTTCGACAATCGTGTGATGTGTTTCCGCTCGAATGGTTGGACATCGCTCAGTTTCATCGGACGATCATCGGCCAGGCCGTGTTGAAGGATTTTCAGCCGCAACCGGTGCACGTCCGACTGCAATGTGAACGTGATTTGCGGTCGTTGGATATCCTTCTGCAGCGAGGAATCCTGGCAAGTGGTGGGAAGCCGAATCGAATCGATCGGCTCGAAGACGAAGCGTCTGATTCGCTGATCCGAGTTCTCCGCGGAATCACCTGGCTCGCCGGCGATCGGGAACCACTGTTGCCGACGGACGTTTGCGCCCGATGCGCAGAAATCGTTGGTTTTTCTCTCGACGGATGTTTGGAGTCGATTCGGGTGGACGGCCGACATGAACTGCAAACCGTTGGATTGATGCTAGAGGAAATCGGGCGATTATCTGCTTGGATCGACAAATACCAGCCCCTAGATCCATGAGTACGCGGGCACCTTTGACCTCATTAACGCTCGTTCTGGCGTTGTCGTTGTCATTGCCGGGAACGCTGATCGCACAGCCGACCGTCGAAGATGACGGCACGTTCGTCATGGACCACGCGAACGTTGTCTCGGCTGCCGACGAGACGAACCTGGAGCGTTGGCTGATCGAGCTGGAACAAAAAACGGGCGCTCAACTGAAAGTCCTAACGGTGTCGACGACCGATGGCGAAGACATCTTTTCCTTTTCACAACGGACTGCCCAAGCGTGGGCGTTGGGTGGCGAAAAGGAAGATGATGGTGCCCTGATCGTCTTGGCTGTCAAAGATCGAAACGTTCGAATTCAAACCGGATATGGGATCGAACCGATCCTCCCGGATAGTTGGTGTGGAACACAGTCACGTGATGTTGCGCAGCGGTATTTTCGCGATGGACTGTACTCGGCTGGCCTGACTGAGCTCTCATTGCGCGCCGCCAATCGTATCGCCCAAGCCAAGGGTGTCACTCTGGCCGGCGTGCCGGCTCCGCGGCAAAACGACAATCAAGACGGTGCCGCGATCATAGCGATTCTACTTCTCGCCTTCGCGTTGTTGATACTGATCACTTATCTGAACAATCGACGTAACGGCGGCCGCCCAGGCGGTCGTCGACGCGGATCAGACTGGTGGGTGGTACCGACATCGACTTGGAGCGGTGGTGGCGGATCATTTGGGGGTGGCGGTTTCGGAGGCAGCTTCGGCGGTGGTGGAGGATTCGGCGGCGGCGGAGGCGGGGCGAGCTGGTAGTCGACACAAATATTCGTCGCAGCACGCGACACTGAATCATTGGCACATAGAGATCATTGGCACATATAGACTTCACTTTTAGGAGACAGAATGATGAAACGTTTTTTACCGGTCATACTGGTACTTGGATTCCTGGCACTGCTGATCGGCGGTTGCTCAGTCGGCGGATACAACAACGTGGTTCGCATGGACGAGGATGTCGAGGCGGCCTGGGCTCAAGTCGAAAACCAGCTGCAACGGCGTTACGATTTGATTCCCAACTTGGTTGAGACGGTGAAAGGCGTCGCAGCGCAAGAAAAGGATGTTTTCATTGGTGTCGCCGAAGCTCGAAACCAATTCAACCAAGCCAATAGCGTCAATGAAAAGGCTGCGGCGGCGTCCATGCTCGAACGTGCGTTGGGGCGACTGATCGCTGTTCGCGAAGACTATCCGGAGCTAAAGAGCAACGAATCCTTTCTGAAACTGCAGGACCAACTGGAAGGCACTGAAAACCGTATTTCCGTCGAGCGAGGACGTTACAACGAAACGGCCCGCGATCTGAATGCCTACATCCGCGCGATACCAGGCCGCATCTGGGCCTCTTTGGCTGGAGTGGACAAGGCGGAGTATTTCGAGGTCACCAGTGAAGCCGCCAACGAGGCACCGGATGTTGATTTCTCGACGTGAGTTCCATCGCAATGGTGTTCCTACCGAAGTAAATCGATCTCGAGGGCGTCGTGCGTTCACGCTTCATACGCGTTCTCGAATTTCCTCATGATCGCGGTTCGCACCTGGTGACCTGCGATCGCAGATACCACGAAAGTGCGACATAGTAAGCAGGATAGACAAGCGAGAGTGCAATCAACCCTCCCGGCGGCTGGGGAAACCACCAGAGTAACGCAAGCAACGAAGCAGTCCACGCTCCGGCACCGTACAGAATGGATGGTCTCCACCGCCGTGGTGCCAGGTTTGGGTAGATCACCCACACCGGGGCAACCGTCAACGCGGTTAGCATCCAGAGCGTTACCGCGGACAACCAGGGATCAACTGTTGCGGAAAAGACACCTGCATAGAGCGCGAATGCATTCCAATAGGACGGAAAGCCGCGGAAAAACCCGTCGGATTCGTTTTTCGCACTCACATGCGCAAATCCGAACAGGCTGGCTGCCATCGCAAGCATCACAGTCCAGTTCGTTCCCAGTGGCAGCCATTCCATCCGCCAGATTAACAGCAGCGGTATGAACGCGAACGTTAAGTAGTCCAGCAAATCGTCGATGGTGCGGCCATCGATACTCGCGGCAAAACGTTTGACATGAAATCGCCTCGCTAATGGCCCGTCGATCGCATCGATCAAAGTCGACAGCAGCAACCAAATAAAAACCAATCGCGGGTCACAATTTGGGCTTGCGATTTCCATCACCGCCATCGCTGCGGGGACAATGCCTGATGCAGTCAAGCAATGAACCGCATAAGCGGAGATTCGGTGTCCAACGCGAGTGGCGCTGGCGGCACGATCGTCTGTAATCGCCACCGTATCAGTTGCCGACGTTAAAATGTCGATACCAGCCCAACAGTACCATATGAATGGCGTAGCAGACCAATCCGAATCCTGTGATGCCAATTAAGATTTTGCCATAGGATTGTACTGCGATCGCTGCCAATGCATCACTCATCCCAGCGATCTCGCCGTCGGCAGTCCCACGAATGGCCGAGATAAGAATAAAGCAACCGATGATTGCGAAAGCGATACCCCGTGTACTTAGTCCGATGCGGCCAGCATGCAGTGCCAACGTTCGCCTCGTTTCACCCATCCGACCCAATTCATACGACTCCATGAATTTCGCAGTGTAGGCGCGGTAGATCAGAAAACAAGCCACTGCCAACGTGATCGCACTGATACCGATCAAGACGACGCGTCCCCAGGTCGAATCGAGCGCTGAAACATAACTACCGTCCGATCCGCCGCCCATGCCAAGGGCCAACGACCCCGAGAACGTTCCCAACATCATGTAAGCGATCCCACTGACTGTGTATCCAAGCCGCGTAATGATGCCCTTGACATCGTTGCCGACTCCTTCGGTGTCTTTGGCAGCTTGAACCCAACGCCATGCGGTATAACCAAGCAATCCGACCGCAACGATCCCAAGCATCACACGTCCGAACGGTTGTTCACCGAGTGATCGCACAGCCTCGCGAGAGCCGGATATTTCGCCTCCGGCACCAATGGCCAACTTAAATGACAGGATGCCGATAACTGCGTACACAACTCCCTTTGCAATATGCCCTGCGCGACCGAGCGGCTCGATCCACGACGGTACATCGGGCAACCGCCGTGTCTTAAATCCGTGCCACGATTCTCCGTGTGAGTTAGGTTGTTGTGCGGCTTCAGAGGTCGACATGTGAGAGTTCCGTGTGAAGACGAGTCAGCAGGACAAGCGTGGTGGTTTGGCACTGGACGAAGTAAGAATGGACGACGTAAAAATTGACAAAGCAAAGACTGTGCCGCAAACACGTGCATCGGCCGAGACTCGACGACAATTTGATGTCAGTTCATCAACCAGGGGCCGCATGGTACTGATCACGATATTTCTAGGTGTTTAGCTCCGTCGAAAGGGACTTCAACCAAAGTCTTCGTATTTTTCTGATGTCGGGTGCAACCGGATGGAACAGATGTTGCGTCGGTTTGCACCGCAGATCTAGCCCCGAC
>JABDKS010000999.1 GCA_013002105.1 Pirellulaceae bacterium
CCCCGTTGGCTCGCTTAGGCTCACCACCGACCCTCCCGCGACAGCGTGTTTTCCAATGGAAAGTCATACGCGCGGGAGGGTAAAGTGTTGATTGCAAAAGCCGACTTGTGGGTAAAGACAAGGTTCCTACCGGCCGATCGCTCAACCGCTGCCCGGTTGGAACCAGCGTGAAACGTTCACACGACAGATTTGCTTAGATGTGATCCTACCGAGCGTCCCACCACCAGCGCTGAACTAATTTGGGTTGGTCTTGCGTGGTCGCCTTGAGTGATCGCAGCGACGGATAGCTAACCAGTTTGCCTGTGATCGTCTTACCGGCATCCACGCTGACGCCACCGCTGGCTAACACGACATGGTGGATCGTGCGACCGTGCCGCACGCGGTGATGTTTGGCGATCGATTCGACCTGCCGCGGTGTGGGCATCCGCCATGCCGACGACGTGGCTTCGACCGCCAGCGATCGCAGCAGCGGTCGATGTGCTTCGTCAACGTATCGATCTAAGACAGCACTGACCGAAGCGACGCGATAAATCGATTCCAACGCACTGTAGATCGGGTACTTTGCCCGGATCCCATCCCAGTGACGATTGAATTCATCGACAAACGCTTCAGTGCGAACATCCCGGGTGACCTGTCCGCGTTGTCCATTCGCCAGTGCTCGTTGGTTTTCGCCACTCAATTGAATCGGCAATCCGCCTAATTCAAACACACTCTGGTCCGTGTCGGATCGCACCGATCGGGGCGACGCGGTAAACCACAAACGCAGCAACAACTGATTGGGTGGGCCTTGAGCAATCGTGTCGTCGATGATGTCCAAATAATTCTTTACGCCCTCGGGCATTGCTTGTTCACCCAATGCCAGTTGTTTCATGTGCCGGTCGGCTTCGACCATCACGTATCCGATCGGCGTGTCGCCGGCGGTGCCAAACACTTCGACGCGTTGCAGTCCCAGTGCCGTCTTCATTTGATCAGCCGCTTTGCCGACAGCAATCGCGTTGGATTGCACACCCTGTGCGACCGCGGCGGCTCGCTGAAGACCTTCGGGCGTTGGATCAATCGTGCATCCAAACGGCTGCCGATCCAACGCCGACGCCAGTGTGGTGAACAGGAAGTCGCTTCGCAGTGTGTTCAAGCCTGATTTTTGATCGCGAAACCAACCGTCGATCTGTTCGATGCCGCCCACCGGGCCGGCCAACAAGATGTCGTCGCCATCGATCATGATGTACTGCACGCGTGACAGTCCGGCCATGTTGATCATGGACGTCGTGTTGGGATGTCCCAAAATCTGCCGCTGAGTGATTACGTCGCGCAAGCGGCGCAGCGACACGATCCGCAACTTGGATGCCTGGCGCCAAGAATCGGCTGCATTGGCAATCCCCGGTTCAGGATCGCGGCGTAAAACCGATTTCAAATCGTCCAGTGCATCGGATTGGGGAACCGTGACGCAGGGTTTGACGGTTCCATCCGGATCGACATACACACCTTGGGGATAAGGCGCCATCGTGCTCGGCCCACCCAACGACTCCCAGGTATCGGGCTCGACGGTCGTTTCGATCAATTGCATCAACGAGCCAAAATCCGCCATCGAACCGCCACCCCGTGCCCCTTCGATCGCTCGGCTTCGATACATCGGCGACTGGATATTCGCCGCCGTCCGTGCCGCCGCAGCCAATTCGCCAGCAGATCCTTGAGCCGCGGCGACCTGGGAGTAAATCTGATCACGTTGCTCGGCGCCAGCCTGGTCCGCACCGGCTTGCCCGGCAAACGCCTTGGCAAGTTGTGCGGCCAATCCAAATTCGCCACCGTCCAGGTGTGCCTGCAGGTCGGCCGAACCGTCCGTGGTCGTTTGCGATTGCTGGGCAGCACCCGTTTGGCCAATTGCATCTCGGCCGACTGCATCCTGGCCAATTGCATCCTGGCCGATAACCGAAAGGATCGCCAACATGAATAAGAGCAGCGAAGCTCTTGGGAGAACCTTTGTATGGCGCCGCATCGTTCGCTCCTGGTGGTAGAAACCAAATACTTGATAAGGGCTCGAGGGCCGGATCGCCCGAGCCACCTGATCTTATCAAGCAAATCACAGTCCAAATCGCATTCCCCCGCGTCAGAGATCCATTCTCATCGTTTCCGTCGCGAAATGCTACAGCGGCACTGTCGCGAAACGCAGCACTAGCCGATGGCAAGCATTTATTCAGGGTAGGGCCGGTTCCCACCTTGTCTTTACCCAATAGTCGGCTTTTGCAATCAACACTTTACCCTCCCGCGCGTATGACTTTCCATTGGAAAACACGCTGTCGCG
>JABDKS010001039.1 GCA_013002105.1 Pirellulaceae bacterium
TTGGGGTAACAGCGAAGCGAACGCGAGCTGATCGGAGCGTTGTAGGTCAGCGACACGAGAACGTAACGAATCGAACATAAGGGCCTCCTTGCCTTCTTTGCGTGGTTAGATACACAAAGAAATCGCAGGTGAGGCCCTTTGCTGTCTATAGCAACTAAGTTCCTAGACGATCAAGAGTTACACCGATTAAGTGCCATTCAGGCCAGGACCAGTCCTGGCACAGTCGGGTAGTCGTGTAGGCGCAGTCGTGTAGGCGAGTCGTGTAGGCGAGTCGTGTAGGCCAGGACCTGTCCTGGCGCTGGTCTACGAATTGCCCCCATCCATGATGACAATTCTCTAGCGATAGAATCGCAGGCCAAATGCGAGTTCGTGCAGACCGCCGCCGCCGAAACTGATGGCGTCGAAGTTGGAGTCGAACAGGGTGGCCGAATCGCCAATGTCCAAGAACTGGTATTCGACATCAAATTTGACGCGGCTGGTTAAATCAACCGCGACCCCGGCTCCCAGGCAATAGGCAAAGTCACTTGATCGGTCCGTGGGAAATCGTTTGACGTCATTAAACGGGCCGGTCTGCTGAGCGGCGTTGATGATGGCGGGACTGTTCACGGCTACCGCCAGGTCTGTTTTCACTTTGTTGCGACTGCCGCCCATGCCGGCTTTGACAAATGGCGTCCAATACGTGTCGTTGTGAAAATCATAATAGGCATTGACCATCACCGTGGAGGACCGACGGTATCCATTGACGTTGAAGACATCACTGCTGCGATCGCCGCTACCATTGAGCGTTGATTCGATGCTCGAACGATGCACACCGAATTCGGCTTCCAGACGGAATTGACCATAATCGAACCCGATCGCGTGCCGTCCCATTCCGCCACTGTGAATGTCGTACAGTGGCGTACCGCCAAACACCGTGGCTTCGTTCCCGACGTGCCTCGCTTCGTCCGCGCTGCCGGCGAATCCGTAGTCGACGCTGAAGTAATAACAGCTGTTGTTTTTTGTGTGACAGAGAAAACTTTGGACGGGAAATCCGAACAATGCGCGTAGTTGACGGATGCGAGCCAAGCACCGACCTCGGTTGGCTTTGAATACGCCTCCGTTGCATCGGACGCCACTCCCCATCGAATCACACCCGCCGCAGTGACAATCGCCCGCGTTTCCACCGAGCGGGAATCCTGCTGGTGCATCGCAGGACGGCGCAAAGCAGTCCATCGCGCCGCACCCACAGGTTGGTTCGTCAATCGCATCACAAGAACACGCACCCTCGCACCCGCAACCAGGCGAACCGAGAATCTCATAGGGATCGATTCCGCAGGGCGATTCAATACAACATCCGGGATCGATGCCACACGATGGTTCGTCACAACCGCAAATCGGAAGATCGCATCCGCAACTCGGAGCGGCGCCCCAATTGTCATTGGCGATCGTTGATGTCATGGGCGGCGAGTCGATTGGCTCGACCGGAGCAGACGGCTGCCAGAACTCCGACGACATCCCGGTGCTGGAACTGACCGACGGTTGTGCTTCGAATGGAGGCGGCTGGTAGGACTCGAAATCGGATGTGTCCGTCATACGAGGCGGAGGCAAAATGCCAAAGACCTGACCGGAACTCTCCTCCGCGTGGGAATCTAGTACAGGTGATTGCAGAACCGGTGATTCCAACACGGTGGGCCCGGTTTGGTCGTCGCCCCATTGTCCTGCAGCATCTTGGGCGGGAATTCCCGGACCGATCGTCAACAGTATCAGCAGTGGCCACACGACCATCGAAACTCGCGACATCTTCTTGCCTTGGTTGTTGCGTGCAAAACCACAAACACTCTCTTGTTAAACTTTGTCGACTGTTCCGGTTATTTCGGTCAACCAAACTCTGCGGGCGCCGCAAAGTTAACGCAAGTTACCCAATATGTCGGTGCATGTTTCACGCGAATGTGTCACGGGTTTCGATCGCAGTGGTCGGTTCCAATCGGCGATTACGGATTGAATGTTCTTGCGGAGATTTGAATGTTCTAGCGGAGATACAGGCGGCCGGTGGGAACCTCATCTTTACCCACAAGTCGGCTGATTGATAGCTTCTTTAATTCACCCTCCCACGCGCTAAATCATCCATGTAATAGAGACTT
>JABDKS010001042.1 GCA_013002105.1 Pirellulaceae bacterium
CGTTGATGAGTTCTGGGACGATTTGAAATCCAAAATGGGCGGCTGAGTACCCGCGCGGCGCGTGTGAAATCGACGCCAAGTTGCCCGCAATAGTTGTACGATCGCCTACGGACACGCCAGTTCATTAGAATGCCCGCGGATTCGAATGCGAGCCAATGAGGAATTCGCGAGCGTTATGAATCGATCAGTGCGTCCGCAGAGGCAGTAATCCAAAGTCAAACATCCTTGATGTGACCATCTGAATGAACCCATCACCTCTGCTGCTGGAAGTCTGCGGCGTCTCGAAAAGTTTTCCTGGCGTGCGAGCATTGCATCAGGTGGACCTCCAGTTGGGGCGCGGCGAAGTCCTGGCGGTGATCGGGGAAAACGGTGCCGGCAAGAGTACGTTGATGAAGATTTTGGCGGGCGTTCAGGAGCCCGATGGCGGTGAAATCCGAGTCGATGGTCAAAGTGTTCGTGTTGATTCGACGCGGCGTGCGATGGAATTGGGCATCGTGTTGATCCATCAAGAATTGAATTTGGCAGACAATTTGGATGTCGGGTCCAACATCTTTCTTGGTCGCGAGCCCCTCCGCGGCGGACTGATCGATCAGGGCACAATCAACCGACAGTCACGTGAATATTTGACGCGAGTCGGATTGGATGTCGACCCCAAGACGATCGTGGATACGCTGACGATTGGAAAACAGCAGTTGGTCGAAATAGCCAAGGCGTTGTCGGTAAACGCCCGCGTCCTGATCATGGATGAACCGACATCCAGTTTGTCAGCCAAAGAATCCGAAGCGTTGTTTGAAGTGGTCAAGGATTTGCGATCGCGCGGTGTCAGTATTATCTACATTTCACACCGGCTTGGCGAAGTCGGCGAATTGGCCGACCGAGTCACCGTGTTGCGTGATGGCGAAAACGCTGGCGATTTGGCTCGCGAGGAGGTCAGCCATGACAACATGGTCAAGTTAATGGTGGGCCGCGATGTGTCGCAATTTTATGCCCGGCAGCAGCATCCCATCGGAGATGTATTGTTAGAGGTCCAAGATCTGGTAACACCCGCTTGGCCAAAGCATCCATTGAATTTTGACGTTCGCGCGGGCGAAATCGTGGGTGTCGCCGGATTGGTAGGCGCCGGTCGCACCGAGATGTTGCAGGTGCTCTTTGGCATCGATCATCCGGTCTCCGGAAAGGTCCTCGTCGATGGCGACTTGGTTGACATGTCTCAGCCATCCGACGCGATCGAGGCGGGAATGGCGCTCGTACCGGAGGATCGCAAACAACATGGACTGATCTTAGAAATGTCCGTGCGGCACAACGTGGGACTCGCGGGTTTGTCACGTCATTCGCGCAGTGGTGGCTTTTTGAATCAGGCCCAGGAGAAAGCCGATAGCCAAGAGATGATCGGCAAGATGCGGATCAGGACGCCCCATGATGGTCAAATTGTGCAGTTCCTGTCCGGCGGCAACCAACAAAAAGTCGTGATTGGAAAATGGCTCGCCATCAGCCCCCGTATACTGCTGCTGGACGAACCGACGCGCGGGATTGATGTCGGAGCCAAAGAAGAAATCTATCGATTGATGGAGCAGTTGGCGGCCGACGGCATGGCTGTGCTTTTTGTCTCCAGTGAGATGGAAGAAATTCTGGGGATGAGCGATCGTGTGTTGGTGATGCACGAAGGCAGCATTTCCGGCGAATTGTCACGCGATGAATTGAGCGAAGAATCTGTGATGCAATTGGCTACCGGAAATCTCGCTGAGTCCATCTAGATCGCCGCTGATCGTACAGAGCGAGCGGAATGCATTGCGAATCACTCGAAACAACACCTCTATTTCGCCGCGAATTTTTGAATCTACTTGCCGCACTGATTGATCTATGAACGCAAAAGTCATTGGCATCCTTTTCCTATTGCTCGCGTTGTGCGGATTTCTGTCGATCTATACGCCCGAGTCGTTTCTCAAGGGCAACAACATCGAGAACCTTTTGCGACGCACATCGATGTACGGGATCCTGGGCATCGGTGTCGCGTTTGTGATTATCTCCAGCGGAATCGATCTTTCGGTCGGTTCACTCGTTTGCCTGGTCGGATGTTTGTTGGCGACATTTTTGCAAGTTGATTACAAACCATTTGACCTGCAGGCGGTCGCCCAAGTTAGCGCTGATGATCAAACGATCGTCGTGGAGGGCGAATCATCGCTGGGGGTTGGCGATTCGATTCGGTACTACGGGGGGAGACGCGCGCGTAATTTGGTCGCGACGATCACCGATGTACAGTCCGAAGCATTGTCTGGTGGTCGACCGGGCACCAAATTGACAATCGACAAACCTCCGACCCGCGATGACACGGATGGTTACGTGGCACGCATGCGGCCGGTTGTGTCATTTACCGAAGACGCGTCGGACAAGAACAGCGATCAAGCAGTGCTACCGCAGGTTGTGATCGATGGGTCACTGGAGGATCTAGCCGGCCGTGATCGCATCTGGTTTCTGCATCCCGACAGCGGGCTGAAACAATTGCGGATTGTTGATGCAACGGTCAACGGTGATCGAACCACGGTTACCGTCAATGATACGCTGGGAAATTTCGGCGACGAGTGGCTTGCGGTTCCCTTGGAACGTCGCCAGCGGATGTCGATCCCATCGGCGCTTGGTTTGGTTTTGGGAATCGCATTATTACTGGGGATGTTGCATGGCTGGTTAATCACGCGGCTTAAATTGCAGCCGTTTGTGGTCACGCTGTGTGGGTTGTTGTTCTACCGAGGTTTTTCTCGCTGGATGGTCGATGATCAGACGATGGGGTTTGCTGATGAATTTGATAACAGTTTGCGGTTACTCGGGACGGGCAAGCTCCCGATTTGGCAGGCTGCCGATGGTTCGGACTCATTTGGGATCCCGTATCCCTTCTTTGTTCTACTGGTGATCGCGATCTTGGCGATCATTTTCTTGAACAAGACGGTCTGGGGGCGTTACCTGTTGGCATTGGGTCGCAACGAAGAAGCGGCACGGTATTCCGGGATCAACACGCAGCGGATGACATTGGTGGCCTATGTGATCTCGGCTGTCCTGGCGGCGGTCGGCGGCATGCTCTTTGCGCTCGATTCGAACTCCATTGCTCCGTCTAGTTTCGGCAACTTTTACGAGCTGTATGCGATTGCGGCGGCTGTTTTGGGCGGCTGTTCGCTGCGTGGTGGCGAGGGAGGGATCGTCGGGGTCGTGATTGGGACCGCCGTGATGCAGACGCTGTACAATTTGATCGTGTTGATGAAGATTTCTGATAAGTTGGAGTTTGCCATCATCGGAGCGGTGATTCTGCTCGGTGTGATCGCCGACGAACTGGTCAAACGATGGGCGGCTCAGCGACGGGCGGTGGCGCGTGCTCGCGAAGCGAGTTTGGAAGCCAAAACCCCACCGTCGACCCCCTAAATCCCCGAATTAAGCCGCGTAGTCGGTTGGGAGCGATCGGGGTACACTGCCCAAATGGAACCAGATCAGAACGTACCGGAAGTCGAATCTTTTGACGAACTAGACCTTTCGCCAGTGATGCGGCGCGCCGTGGCCGATGCGGGGTTTACAAAGCCCTCGCCGATCCAAGCCGCGCTTATCCCTCTGGTTTTGGATGGGATGGACGTCATCGGTCAGGCCCGAACCGGTACCGGTAAGACCGCGGCTTTTGCCATCCCAATCCTGGAACAACTCGATCCGCTAGAGGATTGTCGTGATCCGCAAGTCATTGCGGTTGTGCCCACTCGCGAATTGGCCGATCAGGTGGGTCGCGAAGTCGAGCGACTGTCCAAGGGTGTTCCCACCGAGATTGCTGTTCTCGCCGGGGGCAAAAACATGAATCGTCAGCTGCGCCAATTAGAAAATGGCGTGCAGATCGTTGTCGGTACGCCCGGCCGCTTGCATGACCACTTGCAACGAAAAACGCTGCGGACCAGTAGTGTCTGGTGTGTCGTTTTGGATGAAGCCGACCGAATGCTGGATATCGGTTTCCGTCCTCAAATCGAACGGATCTTGCGGAAATGCCCGACCGATCGACAGACGCTGCTGTTGTCGGCCACGTTGCCACCGTCGGTGCAGAAGCTTGCGAGATCGTATATGCACAATCCGACCATCATTGATTGTTGCAAAAACGAGATGGCGGTGGAGACGATCGAACAGCGGTACTTTACCGTGATGCAGGATAAAAAAGGTGAACTACTCGAACGTTTACTCGAGCGGGAGAAGCCCGAGCAAGCGATCATATTTTGCCGCACCAAGCGGGGGACCGATCGACTGTATCGCAAACTCAGTCGCACCTACGATTCTTGCGGAAGCATGCACGGTGATTTGCAGCAGCGAGAACGCGATCGTGTGCTACAGAGCTTGCGCGATCGTAAACTAAAAATCTTGGTGGCCACCGACGTGGTCGGACGGGGAATCGACATCAGCACGATTTCGCACATTATCAATTACGATGTGCCGCAAGACTGCGATGACTATGTCCATCGCGTTGGCCGCACCGGCCGTATGGGACGCGATGGGATCGCGTTTACATTCGTGGTGCCGGGCGAAGGAGACACTTTGACGAGTATCGAACAGAGGATCAACAAGGAGTTGATTCGTGATTCGATTGATGGATTCGAGCCTGGTCCAGAACCCAAGGTGGTCGAAAAGGAAGAAGAATCGGCCGAAGTCACGACCAAAAAGCGTCTCAATCCCATGCACCGCAAGATCAAGCGTCGTCGGTTGTAAGTCGCGCAGAATGTGACAGGGGCCCAAATTATAGAGCCTGCCCAACGCAGATGTAGGTTCCGTGTCGTCCAGTAGCTGTCCTGGCGCGAACTGGCCAGGACAATTCCTGGCCTACGACAAACCCACATCATCGCTGCCAGTGATCGATTCGACGAAAATCAGTTTCTGTCTGGTCCTAAGAGCAAACGTTGACACAATTGACCACTTGCATGCCATTGGCGACCGTGCGAATGGTTTCTTGAGCAAGTTGCTTGTGGTAAAAGCTGCGAACGTTGCCGGTTAATTGAAGAGTGCCGGCACTTCGGTCCACTCGCAGTCGTCGCAACTCGCTGACGGAACTTTCCGCTAGAACGGCGGTCGCCCGCAGTTCAATATCCTGTTGTGCTGTCGAAGCCATCGAACTGTCTTTCGCTAAGAGAACGTCGGGGCGGCATCAATGCCCATTTTCCATTCCGACTTATTTCTTTTCGCCAACCGTCCATGATTTGGGCGGTCGATTCACACACGTGACAGACCGCTGCCTTGCAACTATCACACATCGTTAAGGTTTTGACCATCCGAATCTGCGTCAAATCCGCCAACAATGCGCAGGTTGCTTGCACAATCGCTATGGCGTTTCCGCGTCGCGCAACCCAACTGCGGCATCACTTTTGGCAGAAGATGTCGTTACAACGCGACGGACAGCATTCCAAAAACCTTAGAATCGTTGCGATACGAAGTCGATGTTAAGCTGGGCAAAGCATTCCGTCTGATTTGCTGGCGCGCTATCAATTTAATACTTGTCACTGACTGCGTTACTGGACGCTTTAATCTTGCGTATTGTCAGTGGGTGTCTTCGACACTTTTGCGCCAGCACTCCCTTTGTGCTCCGCACCCCTTCTGTGATCAGCACTCTGGTCACTTTGGAGCCGTGGTAAGCGGCCAGCGACTTGGGTGGATCCTCTGATCTGCCACATGTCTCCGCCAACACGTCACCCCCGACAAGTCACAGTGCGGTGGATCAATTGGACAGTTGCTGCATCAGCGATTGGCGTTTGGCAATCGGATTTTTGACGACACAGGTTCGTGAAACAGTCGCTGCAACATCCTTGGTTTTTGGTACGGATGCGGATGTGTGTTCGTGTGAAACAGCATTCGTTTAAGAAACTCAAAATGCCGTGCAAATCTGCCTTGACCGCGTCAAAACCATCTCTCTATTCTCCGCCCAACGTTGATGGTTGTGCGAACAACCGACAACGCGTGGCAGCAAAGGCTGATGTGCCGCACGACACGGATGTCGTGGGAACGCAGATCAAAACGCCGATGTTGTCATGTTCGACTTGTCAACGCATGGATGCGTTTGACTTGCCGAACTCCCACCCACCGGCTCCCGGAACTTGAGCGCGTCGTCCTCCGCCCCCCTAGGACTATCGTACTCTCCGGGAGCTTTTTTTATGCGCCGACCGAACGATCGTTGAGCGCAACTTTCGTACGAATGCGGGCCTGACGTCGGCCAGTTCCTGCGATGGCAGAGTCCCGTCAAGGCAGTTACCAGCGTGCGATTACGAGTCCCAGCCACGCGTGGCTGGGCGATTCGGATTGTTTGCGTTTTCACCTGTCACTGTCCAGCTCGCAAGGGATAGGCCGATGTGACCGGCGGCGGGTCGCCTAGCCGGGTTGTATCAGGATGCTGGTATCGGGCTGCTGATGGCAGGTCGCGAGTGTTACTCGTCGTTAGCTCGATCGGCATCCTCATCTGGTTGGGCAATGAATCGGTAGCCGGCGTCACGAATCGTTAACAGGTGAACGGGTGACCGCGGATCCGACTCAATGATTTTTCGCAATCGGGCAATGAATTGATCGACTGAGCGTGTTTGTAAATTGCCGGAAACTTCCCAGACTTCGTTTAGCAACTCGTTTCGGCTGATCACACGTCCGGGGTTTTCGACAAAGTACTTCAGGAGTTTCAACTCCCGCGGCGTCATCCGAACCGGTTCGCCTTTGACACGGACTTCGTGCGTATCAAAATTGACGCTTACATTGCCAAATTCTGCATTCTCGATACTTGGTTTCTCGCGACGTTGTGCGACCGGCTTGTCTTGTTGCGCGGATGTCTGCAGTAAATTTTTTACCCGGCTTATCAGTTCATCCAGTTCGAACGGTTTACTCATGTACTGATTCGCGCCGACATCAAAACCCCGCGTTCGGTCTTCGGCTAACGTTCGCGCCGAAAGCATCAAGATCGGAATAGTCATTCCCGCATCGCGTATGGTTTCACAAACCGTGTATCCGCTCATCCCTGGCAGCATCAGGTCCAGGATGATCAGCGAGTATGCATCGGGCGATGCATCGACCAACCTCAGTACGGTTGGCCCGTCCTCGACCAGTGTGACGCGAAAATCTTCTGCTTCGAGGTTGTATTTGATGCCAACACCGAGGTGTTGTTCGTCTTCGACCACAAGGATATGAGGACGCATAATAAAAAAACTTCAAAAGGAATCGGAAACTTCAGTCAGTACGTTTGCCGCCTGCGACGTCGCAGCGTGTCTGGGATGCAGCGTGTCTGGGATGCGGCGTGTTTCGGATGGGGGTATACAGGGATCAGGTCGCGTCCTCGTCCAGGAGGCTGGTCGGCGCGCTCTGATTCGAGTCGTAGGTTTCGGCCACGGCACCTTTGAGCGTAACGGCAAATTCGGTTCCAGTGATTCCATTGCCGTCGGTTTCGGATCGGTCGCGTACGCGAACATTGCCACCGATGGCTTTGCTGACGGTTCGCACCAGATACAGTCCCAACCCGGTTCCCGGTGTGCTGCGTTCGAGTTCATTGCCCAAACGGACAAAGCGTCCGAACACCTTTCGGCGTTGATTGGCGGGGATGCCAGGACCGTTGTCAATGATCGATACGACTGTCTGTTGATTATTATCCGGTTCGACTTTCACTGTCACTTGGGGCGGCGATCCGCCATATTTCACTGCGTTGTCAATCAAGTTTCGAAAGAGGATTTCCAACTGGACCAGTTGGCTTGTTACAGTCACCCGAGGCGATTGAACCACCACGGTGTCGCGAGGTAGCTGGTAACGTATGCAAGCGGCGTCACCACATTGCCGAAGCAATTCATCCAGACGCACTGCTTCGATATCGGCCGGATCGATACCACGGTCGATCCGTGCAGCGTCCAGCAGGTGATTAATTAGCGAATCGAGCCGCTCGACATCCTCCAGCATGATTCGGTGAAAGTCTTTTTGTTGCTGTTCACCGACGCTGCGTTGCGTCATCGTTTGCAAGTACAGCTTGAGCGATGCGATCGGACTTTTCAGTTCATGGGTGACGGCATCGATGAAATTCGATTGACGTTGGTTCAGCCGAAACGCTTTGACGGTCAACGTCAGGTAGGCGATCACGCCAGCTAGGATGCTGGCCAACAGTACCGATCCCGTTGCCAGGATCACGGCAAAGACAGATCCAGATCCCAGAATCCCGGAGATGCCCAGGAGGCTGCCGAGAATCCAGACGGCTGCCAAGACGACGACCAGGACGATCAGTACCACACCCAGGGTGACCGGAGCTTTTAAAGATCGGCGTTCCAGCATAAGTGGTAAAACTATCTTGATGGGGTTTGGAGCGGCCGCGTGCCGGCAGCCATCGTCACCAACCGTCATCTAAATGATTCGGATGGCGACTGTTCGGCAAATCGCGGGTTTTTGGCTGACCAATTAGATTACGGCAGATCGAGCGGCCTGGATGGGCAATCGCGATCGAATTTCTTAGAATGTGGTGGTGACGTACGACTGGGCACCGGCAATAATGTGCCAAAGGCACGGAAGAAACCCTTAGGCGGATTGACGGAGATCCTGTAGTGGGCGCCGAGACAAGAACACGACGATTTACCGAACGAACCATGAAACAGGTGCGATTGGATTGCGATCGAGCAATTCTGCGGGCCCGTTACTGTGGTGAACGCAGCGAGGTTTATCGGCTTCGATGTGTGGATGATCGTCAAGAGACCGAATTACAGTTTGGAAACCAGTTGTGGTATTTCGAGGCGTTGGGAGTGGATCACGCCCAGCATTGCCAAACGGTATTTGGAGTCGTTGAGTATTCGACACAGTTTGGGCTCAACGAATTGGTCGAAGACGCCGTGTATGTGTCAGAAAGCCAGCGTGAAAAATTTCGTCGTCTTTACGAACGAGAGGTCATCCGGCCGTCTTGGCAACAACCGGCCCACCGATGGTTGGTCGCGGGGTTGATCGCGGTGACCTCGATTTGGCTGTTGTATCTGCTGCTGCGAACGTTATCGCTCTAAATTCCAAGAAGACAAAGGCTCTCAGTCGCGGTCTTGATTTGTTTGCGATCTGATTTCACATCGACTGAGACACCTGTGCCAGAGACCATCGTTGACGTTCGCGATCTGCGAAAGCTTTATCGCAGTTGGTCTTGGGGCCGTCGTCGCAACGTCGATGCCCTGCGGGGAGTGACTTTGCAAGCACAGGCGGGCGAAGTTTTCGGTTTGCTCGGTCCCAACGGCGCGGGCAAAACGACGTTGATCAAAATTCTCTTGGGCGTGGTCAAACCGACCAAGGGGGCGGCTTCGTTATTTGAGTTGCCTGTTGGCAGCTCGCTGGCCCGACAAAGGGTTGGATACTTGCCCGAATCGTTACGCGTCGACCGTCATCACACGGCTCGATCCGCGCTGCGGTATTACGGTCGCATGAGCCGGATGGACGCGACGGAAATCACGCGTCGAAGCGACGAACTGTTGGACCTGGTTGGGTTGCGCGGTCGCGACAAGGAGTCCGTGAGGCGATTCAGCAAAGGGATGTATCAGCGTCTGGGTTTGGCTCAGGCGTTGATGCACGACCCGGATCTGTTGGTTTTGGACGAACCAACCGACGGGCTCGATCCGGTCGGCCGAAACGAAGTCCGACAAGTGATCGAGCGTTTAAGTGATGCGGGAAAGACAATTTTTTTAAATAGCCATATCTTGCAGGAAGTCGAATTGGTGTGCACACGCGTTGCGATCATGGCCGCTGGCGAGATTCGCGCCATCGGAAAGGTCGATGAACTGACTCAAAGTAATCCCTCCAGTCCGGTCGTGATTCGAGTGCATGCCAATGACAACCAGGGCGTCGACTTGGACAAGCTGCGACACGTGGTAACCACATCGGATTCCGGTGCGACGCCCGATGGCATCCGGGTTTTGCCGATGGGCGGTGACGATCGATGGCAGATCGAAGTGACATTAAGAGACCAGGCAGCCATCGATGCGGTAGTTGATCAGCTACGATCAGCACACCTTTCGATCAGCCATCTCGAGACGCCGCGTCCCTCTCTGGAAGATACGTTTATTCGTTTGGTCGGAAATGTTGATCCGCAACCGAAGGCTTCGGACGTGGGGGGCGACATCTGATGCGTCCCTACCTTGCCGTCATACTCGATTCATTTCATGCGGCGTTGTCGTCCCGCGTGCTTTGGATTGCTTTTATCGCGATTTGGATTTTGCTGGGCGCATTGGCGCCGGTTGGATATCGCGAAGATTACACGACTGAGTTTCGCCGCTGGGATTTTGACAACGGCACTCAGCTCAAGGCGATGTTGGCGCAAGGGTTAGCCGATCCGGCGCAAGAAAACACAGCGTTGGGGCGAATCGCAAAAGCGATGCCGGGCGACCTGCAGCGACAGCTCCAGCGAGTTGCCCAGGGTGACGAAGTTAGAATTCGGACCAGCGTTCTAGCGGATGGCTTGAACGAGGCGATCGACAATGAACAGTGGTACGACGCGGCAACATGGCAATCGACGGCCCGGCTCCGCGAACTTCGCGAATTGGATGAAGTACCCGATGACGACTTGTCAGATGTTCTGCGTCGCCGCAGGGCAAGATTGCGGATCGAAGCCGCATTGCCGGGTGTGTTCGAGGCGCGTGCGTCACGCTCGATATTGCTGACGTACGCTGGCTTTGATTTCCCGGCTCACTTGCCCTTTGGGAAGTCCCAATTCGAGATGGTCGTCAATCAGTTTGTCTTGCCCGTGCTGATGAATTGGTTGTTGGGTTTCGTGCTGATTTTTTTGGGAATCTTAGTCACCGCATCGATTGTTCCCGACATGTTGCAACCTGGATCGTTGCACTTGTTGTTAAGCAAGCCCGTTTCGCGATCGATGTTGCTGATCAGCAAATTTGTTGGTGGCTGCGCGTTCGTGTTTTTATGTGTTTGTCAGTTGGTCGGAGGTTTATGGCTGATTGCCGGACTACGGCTGGATATCTGGAATCCGCGATTGTTGTGGTGTATTCCGGTTGCCGTCTTCTTGTTTTCTGTGTTCTACAGCGTTTCGTTTCTTGCCGGATTACGTTGGCGGACTCCGATTTTGGCCATCGGGATCACCTGTATGTTTGGCGCGTTCGTATTGGTGATCGGTGCGATCGGCGGATACTTCGACGGCTTTGTCACGCAACCGGCCGCGATTCGCAGTATCGCGGTAGCCAACGAAGATGTGCTGGCAACGACACGGGGAGGTGGGATTTTTCGGTTTGACGAAACTTCGAATCAATGGCAACCGTTGATCGAACCCGATCCCCGTCAGGCGGACTTGGTGTTGCCACTGGTCAAACTGGATGACAATCACATCGCGACCGCTCGGATCAAAGGTGGTCGGTTCAATCCTTACGGTTCGGGTTCGCTGGATTTGTTGCTGCTGGAACGTAGCAGTGCGTGGGAGCCCGAACCGGGGCTTCGGTTACCGATTGCGACGCGACGACTGTTTGCTCTGGCGGATCAGTCACTGATCGCGATGAACACCGGTGGCCTGGCGCAAACCAGTTTTCAACGTGTTTATAACTCGGTGGCATCGACGGAGGCTGGGGATAACATCTCCGATGAAACGTCGGATGAATCCGAGGATGGGTCGGAGCAGGCGAGCAATGAGCTGGGCCAGGCCACCGCATTAGGCCAGGCCGATGTGAAATCGGGTGGCTGGTTGACCGACTTGATTCGGATGCGGGGTGGCGCGACCTCCGAATTCGAATCCATCTTGCCGCCGGGCGTTGTGATCGTCCAGCCCGCTCGAGTCGTACCCTCGGACGACGGATCTTGGATGATTGTCTATTCGCTCGGGCGGATGGCTCGGTTAAAACGGCCCGACAGCGGCCAGGGGGCGTGGAGTCTGGATGCGAATCACGAGTTGGAAGGAGACGCGGCGACGGCGACGGTGGTTGCTCTGAGTGGTTCGAAATTGTTGATTGCGCGACGCGACGAATCTCCCATGATCCTGGATGCGGCGACATTTGAATTGATCGGCGAACTGGAGTTGCCGCGTGGAGCGAGCATCTTTACCGCGAAAGGATTGGGCGACGGAAAACGTTTTGTTGCGGTAATGAGTGATGGAAGTTGTCAAATTATCCATATAGACGACGGTGTCGCGCGATTGGATGACTCGCCCGGTATCAGCGAAGTCGAGTCGGTCGCCGTCGATCTGGCCACCCAGACCCTGGCTGTGGCGCACCACACCGACCGAGTTGATTTACTGGACGCCGAAACCATGACATTGCGACGGCAGATCCGACCCACCCTAGAAGGCTGGCGATTCGTTGATCGCTACTTCATCACACCGCTTCGCACACTGACACCGCAGACAGGGGAGCTCGGCCAAACCGTCTCCGCACTCGTGGGCGGGCAATCAGCGATCGCGATCGGACAAAACGGAGCGGACGACGGAGAGGTGCTTCGCCTGAAAATGGTGCGCCCGATTTTGAGCTGTGCAGGATTCATTGGGTTCATGTTGATTGTCAGTTGCACGTACTTTTCCACGCGGGATTTCTAAGGTCGTTGCTCCGTCACGAGTTCCCGTCCTGATATCCGTGGCAACAGGCAACACCCCAAGCGGTTAGAATTGCTACCACTGTTTATGGTGTCTATGTCTTGTCTGGGATCGATTGCATGAAATGCCGCCTGAACCCTTCACGTATTTTTGGTTGCTTGTTGCTGGTCGGATTGATGTGCGCAAGTCGCGGCACGAATGCGCAGGAATCGACTGATTTGGATGCATTTCGGCAATTGCACAACGAATTGCGGCAGCGGATCGAGGAAGACCTGGCACAAGCGACCCAGTTCTTGGAGTCGAAGATCGCCGACGCACCTGACTGGGCGGATGCCAACGTGCTGCGTCATAGCCTTGCATCGAAGATGATGGACCAAGGTGATTTCGACGATGCAAACGAACAATTTCAGAAATTGATCGCGTTTCAAGTCAAACATATCGATCAAAGCGAAAACCAGTTTGGCGTTTGGATGACGATCCAAAGTATGCAGGAGATCGCCAGCGAATCCGGTAGCAACAAAGCCTTGCAAAGTGCGGCTGAACTCGCGTATGAGTCGCTGCGAGAGGTTTGGCAAAGCAGCGATCCGCTACCACTGATCCCGTTTTCGCAACTTGCGGTTCTGAAATCGCAGTTTTTGATGGCGGATGGGAAAGCCGACGAGGCCAAGGCGTTGATTGCCGCGCGGTTGGATTCGTTAC
Source organism: Pirellulaceae bacterium (assembly GCA_013002105.1). The sequence goes on from JABDKS010001042.1 coordinate 13,208, forward strand.
GCAAGATCAACAGTTCTCCGACAGCGACTGCCGATACCATGCTGGCTGAAGTTCGAATGCTCCGTTCGTTGATGTCGTCGGATTATTTCGACGACGAATGGCAGGAACGGTGGATCAACCAGTTGGATAACTTGGTGACCGAAGCGGTCGAGCAGTATCCCGAGTCCATACTCTTGCAATCCGATTATGCGGACACGCAGTTTGCGATGATTCGTTGGTGGGGCCAGGACGATCCCGAGGCGACAAAGCAGCGCATCGAATCTGTGATGGCAAAGCTGGATCCGATGGCGCTGAAAAATCGATCGGTGGCTGCCACTTTGCGGCGGATCGATTTGCACCGCGAGCGGATGGCGTCCGCCAAGCCAGTCGAAACCTTGATTGGCAAAGCGGCGCCCGACTGGGACATCGATGCGTGGGTCAACACGATCGCAATGGATCGTGACGACTTAAAAGGCAAAGTCGTGCTACTGGATTTTTGGGCGGTTTGGTGCGGCCCGTGTATCGCGACGTTTCCCCATCTGCGTCAATGGCGCGAAGAATTTGGCGACGATGGTTTCGAGATCGTTGGCGTCACGCAGTATTACAACGTGGAGTGGGACGATGAAAAGAAACGCGCGACTCGATCCGACGGGGAGGTCTCGCCCGAACAAGAGCAGCAAACGTTGGCAAGCTTTTTAGATCATCACAAGTTGGGTCATCCTGTGATCATCAATCCGGAAGGCAGCAAGATGGGAAGCGAGTATGGCGTTCGTGGGATTCCGCACGTCGTGTTAATTGATCGCGACGGTGTGGTGCAATTGGTCAAGGTCGGTGCGGGCGAGGCGACGGCAAAGGAAATTCATGCCAAGATCAAATCGTTGATGAAATCGACCGATTGACATCTCGTAATGATCAATTGCCGTGCTCTGAGGTCGAAACTTGACCGAGACACGCCGACGGACGCTTTATTTGCCTGACACGTTATTTGCCTGACACGTTATTTGCCCGACAACTTGTACAACCGGTGGCGTGTGCGGATCAGCAACCCGTCACCTGCAGGCACTGGACTGGCAACGGTGAACTGATCCGTATCAGCCACTTCATTCGTGGCGATCAGCTTTGGTTTGTCGGAGGAAATCGGGCCCAGAACATGAGTCGTTCCGTCCTCTTGCGTCACGTACAGATGATCGCCGGCCAGTAGAGGCGAACTGCTAAATCCGATGCGAGATTTGGGTATTTGGATTTCCCAGATCGTCTCGCCGGTTTGAAGTGCAACACAGCTCACTGTTCCGCGCGATTGTTTTCCATCATCGACGACGTACACTCGTCCGTCATGTGCGGCCGGTGTGGGAACGTCGCTGCCAAGATCGTCGCGGAACCACGCAATTGAGTCAGCACCTTTGCCTGCGACCAGTTGCTCCATATTCACCGCGGTCACGGTCGCACCGCGGGCGTAGGGGCACACAATCAGGTTACCTTGTGCAACGGGTGATGAGATGGAGCGAAAAAATTCGTGGCGGGTTGGATTGAATCCTCCCAGACGTCCCAATTCTTTGCCATCGTCGGCCGAATGCAAAGTCAGGTGGTCGGCACCCATCACCGCGACCATCGCCTTGCCGCCCACGGTCACGTTCAATGGTGTGGCGTAACACTGTGCGGCTTCTTTGGGAGCATCCAGTGTGCGGTCGGTTTTCCAAAGCAGTTTGCCGGATGATTTGTCAAAGGCGACGACGTAACTGGGGCCCGTTTGCATCACTGCGACCACGACGGCATCGTCGGTCAGCATCGGCGAACTACCCAGGTCCCACCACAGTGTGTCTTCACCAAATTCCTTTTGCAGATTGACGTGCCAACGACTTTTTCCATCGACGCCGACGCAGCCCAGGTCGCCACTACGGAAATAGGCGAACACAGCATCGCCGTCCGTCACGGGGGAGGGGTTCGAGCCGCTACCTTTCTTGTGATTCTTGCCAGCATCGTTTCCTATCGCAGCTTGCCAGTCGATGACTCCCGACGTTGTATCGATCGCTAACAGAGTATTCTTGCCATCGATGCCCGCGGTCAAAAATGCGTGTTTGCCGGCGATCACAGGAGTGCTGCCACCGAGTCCGGGTAGGTCAATGCTCCAGGCGATCCCGTTGACTTCGCTCCATTGTTTCGGAAACGACTTGCCGGAGGCATAACCGTTTTGGTCTTGACCACGCCATTGCGGCCATGTGGTTGGGGCATCGGCGACCGCCACGGGCGTGACATAATTGATCATCAGCAAGATTGTCAAACCAACGATGAGCGTCGATTGGATTTTTTGCGAAGTTGTAGGGCGTGTTTTCAGTGGCATGATTGGTTGTATTCCTTCAGCGTCAGCAAATGGAAATCCGATGTTTGAATTCGAGCAGTCCGGCGACTTTTGTTCCGGCAAGGCGGGTTGTCGCAAAGGTGGTATCGTGGCCGACGGCGGACAGGCGATCCGGTGACCAGGCGGTTCATTCTCTGATAATCTTAGCTAGAATCGCGGACCAGTGGACCCAGGGAACCACAATCCGGATGACAGCTTGACCGTTCTGGTCATAATAGATAATGCGTTTTGCACGCTGCTGTTCATCCCTGCCAAGCCTACTGGAGTGGCTTCTGCCTAATGAAACGAATTGCCGTTCTAGCGGTTTTGGGGGTGTCCTGTTTTTTGTTGACCGGGGGCGGATCGGTGCTGCCTGGGCAGAGCCCCCGGTCCGACACGACGCGTCCCTCTGGGCGGTCCGATCAACCGCCGAAAGAAATGGGGCCGACTTCGGATCGAGGCACGTGGGCTGACCAGTTGTCTAAGGGGCGTTACTCCAGTCGCCAGCGTGCGACGCTGCAAATGTGGGGATCGCGAGACGATTTGCGTGACCAAGTGCAAGAAGCCGCACGGCATCCTGATCCTGAAGTGGCGGGTCGGGCGAAGTGGATCTTGCAGCAGTGGCGCCGTGGTGCAGTCCCAGAAATGTCACCGCGTGTCCGTGCGTTGCTTCAGCAGGGCGACGATCCGGCGGCGATCGTCGAACTGATGGAATTGGGTCGATTCGCCTCGGCGGTCATCGCCGTCCAAGAGTCCGAACAGTCGGTCGAGTTCGATGCCATCGCAGAACGCGTGTCGCGAGCGATTGCGTTACGGTTTCCTTTTTTTGTGCAACAGGCAATCCAGACAGATTCGCTGCGAGAGCTGATTGAATTGCTTGACCGAACGGCGGTCAATAAGGAAGTGGCCGTGAGCCGACTCCGCTTGATCCAGTCGCAAGGCGTCGACATTGATTCTGGCACGCGGCTGTTGCCTATCGCGATGTCATCGCAGACCCTGCAAGACCAGCGGGTCGTAAAGATCGTGTTGTTGAATTTTCTCGGTCGTCACGACGAAGCGCTTGCCCAGAGCGAGATGAGTAACGAACTGGACTTCGTTCGCATCAGTCAAAAATTGGGACGCCAATGGCAAGCATTGGCGACCGATGGTGCTGACTTGGCCAAAAATTCGGATGCAAGTCATCAGGTGACACATTGGGTGCAAACGCTCGTGGGGGCCGATCGATCCGGAGACGGCGATTTGTATTCCAAGGCAATCGAATCCTTGTTGACCGTCAGCCGCGACGACGTCGACTTTGATGTGGCGTGGAAAGCGTTAACGATGCATGGCGAAGTTGACGCAGCGCTAGAAATGTTGGACGAACAGACACCCGAAGCTTTGGTCGATGTGGCGTTGGCGGCCTCGCGTCCGGCAGAGGCGATGACCAAGCTGGGTTTCCGTGTTTCCGAAATCGATGTTCGGTTGGAATCCTGGATATCCGACGCATTAGATGACCAACTGGTGGCTTCGACCGATCCGGATTCGGAGCGTGAACTGAGTCTTTCGATCCGTCGATTACTTGCCTTGATGAAATGTTTGATTGCGGTGGGGCGAGACGACCAGGCGAGGGAAATTGCGGACCGATTGTCCAGCGAAACCATCGATGGACGGCTGATTACCTTGGGGCGGTCTCCCAACGTACAAACGCTTCGCGATCGGGTGCTTCAGAATCTTGTATCGACGGCCCACAGCGAATGGGTACCGGATCTTGCGGTGCAAGCAGGCGAACGATCGATCACCGCGTCGGGGCGTTGGTACGTCGCTCGCGTTTTACCCGATACGGAGATTGCAACGCTGGACCTTATGCTGGGCGCGATTTTGTCTCTGCATCGGCATGCTTCTTATCACGAACGATTTTCGATGGTTTGTGATTTGCTACGTGGTGAGATTCCCGACGGATTTGATCCCGACAGGGATTTTGATCGCCTCTTTACGCAACTAGCAAAGCGCAGTGCAGCGTCGCGGTTGGCACCTAACGATCCTCGGACACGCCGATCCCAGATGAACCATGACATCGTGGCGTTTTTCTCCCGACACGGACGCACCGACCTGGCAGATGAATGTTTGAAAGAGTTGGTGCTCAAAGGCGACACCGAGGCGCTACTTGAACTTGCCAAGAATGAGGCCGATTCTGGAAATGCCGAAACGGCAGATCAGTATTTTCAGCTGACCTGGGACAGAGTTCAAAGCAACGGGCGGGGGCGCGGCTTGTCGCGCGCGTCTGATGACGACGCAATCATCGCGACGAAGGCCATGATCGGTCAGTGGCTGGTCGCACGTCGTCGCGGTGATCAAGCACAGAGCGAACGTTTGAGACGTCAAATCGAACTGACGCTTTGTTCACCGTCCACGGGATTCATCAACGAAGTGGCGGGTTACTTGAGTGAAATCGGAGAAACCGAATTAGCCTCCAACGCATATCGAGCCGTCCTGCCCGTCGCAATATTTGATGCCGATCAGGGTACGGAGTTCTATGACATCGCTCGGGGCTACGCCACCATGATCCGTAGTCAAAATCCTGACGATGCGATCCGTTGGTTCGATTTGGCGGTCAGTGAGACGATACAGACAAGTTTTTTTCGATCGTCCGCGTACATTACGCTACCACTGTTTATCCGGCGTTGGGGACTCGAAGCCGCCATCGATCGCCGTGACGCTAAGCGTGCACGTGAGAATTTGGATCGCATTTTGAAGCTGGACCCGTTGGACATTACGTTTGCCGAGGAACTGCTGCCGAAAATGCGTGATGCAGGCATGGGAGAGGAAGCCTATCGCGTCTTCGATCAGGTTTTTGATGATGGCAAGGAGTACTTGAAGCGATTTCCGATGGATGCGACTACTGGTAACAATCTGGCCTGGGTCGCCGCGATGAATGATCGGCGATTGGAGGAGGCTCTGACGATGTCCGAACACACGGTATTCCTGGAGCCTGACAGCGCGATCTATCGAGATACACTTGCCGAAATTCTGTTCCGCATGGACCGAAAAAAAGAGGCGCTTCACATCGAAGAAAGCTGCCTCTTGGATGACCCCACGCAGTGGCATTTGCATCAGCAGGTCAAGAAATACCGCGAGGCAGTTTTGGCTGACAAAATCGATCAGCCGAATTGACCCACAGAGAACGTCTGTATCTAAAACCGAAAGTGGAAATCTGATCGCGGCGATCGCGTGGTTCGGTGATGATAGCGATGATCATGGTGGCGGTACGGTGATCCGTAATGCGATGGAGTCACAATGACGGGAGCCGGAACGACGCGATGGTGAATGATCGGGTGTTCGACGATGACTGGTTGCTCTACGACCACCGGGGTTCGAATCGGCGCAGGAGCTGTCGCTTGTGCGGGGCTCGGGGCACGTTGCAGCGCTGTGATCACATTCTGGCTGACGCCCTGCTGGTGCAACGCGATAATGTCCGCGACTTGCAGTTGCTGTCCGTAACCACGTTGTTGGATTTGATTGATGATAATGCTCTCGCCTACCCCGCTTCGCGACATCGATACCACATCGTTCAATGAGACAGCGGATTGCATGATGACGGCTCGCTGCTGTTGCTGCTGATACTGCAATTGCTGCTGCTGATAATATCGCTGTTGGCTACGAATCGCCGCATCCTTGTCATTCGCGTCGCCGAGGATCCCGCCGGCAACGGCACCGATCACTCCACCGATCGCGGCACCTGCACCAGCTTCGTCGTTGTGATCTCCGATCAAGCCGCCCGCGACCGCGCCGGCCAATCCGCCCAGCGTGGCACCACGCTGCTTGTTGGTTTGTGCGGATGCGACGGACGTGAATAGGCAAAATGTCGCAATCCAAGTAGTCGTGCGAACAGTGGAAAGGCTCATTAGATCGTCCTTGAATATCTCGAATCGGGGCCAGAGCCGGTGGGTGAATGCCACGGGTTCGTTGTCAGTTCCGGCAGGGATAGATGTTTACATCGACACAGGACAGGATTAGTCGGAGCCGAGTCGCGGAATCAATCCCACTTCCGTGTTTCCCGAGCATGAAACACCTGTTCACCCGTCAACACGACGTATCTCGCCAGGTGACAGCAAATGGAGTTGCCATTAGACGGTAGGCCAGGGTGTGACCGGGCGCGACATTGCCAGGACAGGTCGGGCGTTCACAAAATCAAAGTTTGTCCTCGCAGCGGGCACTCCGCTGGCACAATGCTGTCACGAGAAATAGCTGCGATAGGCAGGTGATCGGTTCGCCGTAGTTTGTCGCTGATGGGCGACGGGCACTATGCACGTGCGATCACGCCGCGGGGCTGCGAGGCTACAGTGACTCGACGCGCTCGGGTTCCATAATGGCCGAGATGGCCTGAATAAAATCTTGAGCGTCGTGGAATTCGTGATAGACGCTCGCAAAGCGAATGTAGGCCACCTGATCGAGTTTGCTGAGATGCTTCATGACGATCCGCCCGACTTCCTTAGCAGGAACTTCGGATTCAAACTCGCGGTAGATATCCGCTTCGATATCTTGGACCAGCCGCTCGATCACGGCACTTTCGATCGACCGTTTACTACAGGCTCGTTCAATTCCCCTTCGGATTTTTTCGCGATCCAGTGGCTCACGCGTCTCATCACGCTTGACGATCCGTAGCAAAAGTTGCTCGATCTTCTCCAGCGTGGCGAATTTGCGGTTACAGGAACTGCAAACGCGTTTTCGCCGTACCATATATCCCTCGTCCGCGGCCCGAGTGTCGAGCACGCGATCGTTGTCGAGATGGCAATAAGGACATCGCATAATGGCACCGAAATGACGTAACGCGCTGGGGACGATATAGTATCACTTGCGCAGGTGGGGTTCGGCAAGCCCCGCGATCAGCGTCCCGGTCGTATTCTCCGATTGCTACCAACATTCAAACGAAGCAGGGCTATGTCGACTCCCGAAGAAGAATCCGCGGAAATCACTGACGCCGAACGTCAACACGATCTTGAAACAAAGGGGACACCGCTGGGGGCGGAAGAATCTGCCGCGAGCAAGTTCCGTCAGGAGGTGGCAGCCAAGACAGCGGGATTGGATGATTATGATCCCGAAGAAAACATCTGGTCGGGCGGTTATAGCCCCAAAGCGATGATCGGAACGTGGGTTTTAGTGTCCATTATCAGTGTCGCGATTTTGATTGCATCCGCATTTGTAGCTCAGTTAACGATGTTGATGGCAATTGGCATCGTGGTCGTGCTCTGGGTCATTACTAGTCTTGTGTACATCTGGCGAAGGCTTGGTGTTCATTATCAACTAACAACTCAGCGATTCATCCACCAAACCGGCGTGTTGACACGCCAGACAGATCGAATCGAAGTGATCGACATCGACGATGTCAGTTATTCCCAAGGTCCTATTCAACGAGCTTTGGGAATTGGCACCATTGAATTGTCCAGCAGCGATTCGTCCCATCCACAACTGTCAATGATTGGTATCGCGAATGTGAAAGAGGTTTCCGGATTGATAGATGACATTCGTCGCACGGAACGGCGCAAACGAAGTTTGCATATCGAATCCATCTGAGCAAAATGGTTTTTATATTCCGCGGGTGTTGTTGGTCGCGTTTTCTATTTGTTGTAAGAGGGCCCACGCAGTGGCGGAATGGTTCGTCAAAGTTAGCGAGAGTGAATCCGATGAAGGTGTCATCGGACCATTAAGACCGAGTGAGTTGTTGGCGATGGTGCGCAAGGGTGACGTTGTGCCGGAGTCCAAAATTCGTAAGGACAATTCCGCTTGGTTCGAAGCGGTCGAGGTGGGTGGTTTGTTTGAAGCGGCGATTCGCCCCACGATTTCCTATTTTTGTCCACATTGCGACAGTCCGATTCCAGAGCCACCGGTGGTTTGTGCCAAGTGTCTCAAGGATGTTCGCAAAGCGCGAGAGGAGATCAAGGAAAACGCAATCTCCAATCGCGATGACGATTCGCTCCGAACTCAAGCTGGCCGAAGTGTGCAGAGCTGGCTGAAGAAAAAGGTCCAAAAGAAAGACCAAGCCGGCGGCGGTTGAGCGATAAAAAAAGCCTGGCAAAACAGGTCTCAGTGCTCTGCACTGGGCCGTCTTGTCAGGCTTGTCGTTTTTGTCAGGCGTGTTGTTGCCCGTCAGGCCGGTCGAACCTAAGACCGGTCGAACCTAGATGCGGATTTCTGCACCGAAGGTGACGCCATAGAAGAAGATGTCGTCATCCATCTGGATTTGGCTGCCCATTGACGGCCGTACAATCGTTTGGATTTGCTCTGGAGCCGTGGCAGCACCTGTGAGGTACCACAATTCTGCACCACCGCGAATCGTCAATGCTTGTCCGAGGTGATAGCGAAGGCCCGATCCGATTTCAAAGAACCCGGCGATTTCTTCGTCATCGTCCGAATTGGCCAAGATGGCCGCGCCGTCGTTAAACAGTTGCACATCCGAGTCAGCAAAATTCAAGAACATGCCTGCACGTCCGCGGAAATCCGCGTATGCAAAACGTCCGACGGGGTACAGCAAATCCATTCCCACTTGTCCGCCGAACATCTGGTTGGCGGTGGAGCTTCGTAGCAGCCCCGCTTCGCCAGTGCCTTGCAGTGACTGATAAAAGAAGTCTTCGTCGTAATCGATGTAGCGTAGTCCGACAAGCAGCTTGGCGGCATCCCAACCGATCAAAGTTTTGTTCGCTTCCAAACTCCAGTATTCAGCGAAGTAGGTCGTGCTTTGTGTCACGGCGTTGTTGAACGTACTCAAGCTTGCGGCACTGACGGGGTTTCCTGGGATTAACGCTGTGTTGATTCCACCTGCGGAATTACCCAATGCGTAGCCCATGTCCCACTCAATTGGTCCGGTGATCGTGAACTCGTAACCGTGGACACAGTCCGGGACACTACCGGCGGTGATTCGGTAGCCCCACTCGAGATCGAACCCGTCCATGCCGTAATAATGATTCAGCGAATAGCGGTCTTCACCGTCGCGTTCCATGTACAGTGCCTCGACCGAAAGGAAACGATAGGGGTCACACGGAATGCATGAATTCATGCTCGGTGCGAACCGGTCCATCGACGGAGCCGAATAGGAACCGCGACAGGAGCCGCCACACAGGCGTCCGCACAATGTGCAGTCTGACAAGAAAGCCACCTGTTCCAAGGCATTGCCGTTTTGAATAGCTGACCCTATCGTGCCTTGGCGGACACCAGCGGTTTGCACGGCGGCACGACTGCCAGTGCGACGGCTGGAGTTGGCGGCGGTTGGAACGTCGATCGCTGCCGCGTTAACAACCCGGTAGTTCTGACCACCATTGTTGATCGAGCGGTTTGGACTCGACGCGGTCGTTTTCAGCGAGCTGCTAGGGCTCTGTGACAAGAATTTCAGCAGTCCTCCCGACTGAGCGTCAGCAGTGTTGCAAGTTGCAACGACAATGGTCATCGCGACGCATGACGCCACAAGGCGACTCTTGCTCTGAGCCAGGCAGCGTGTGATCGAATGGATCTTCATGATCGAACCTCGTGGACTCTCGGTACGGGTGACACCCGAATACGGTTGAACCGATTCAATGGGATGGACTAACAAGTTGATACGATCACTCTCGCGGCCGCGGTCAACGTGTGGCTATTTAACGGACCCTGATTTCATCTCGCACGGGAACCAAACAGGTCTTGCGAACCATGCGGACGATTTTTCGTGCTTGATCTTCTGTGTCGCAATCTCCCGAAACAATCAGGTGATCGCGATACTGTTGGACACTGACATTTACGTTGGGAAACGCAGCAGCAATGGATTGATTGAGCATGTAAGTTTTTTGAACGACTGAATCACCGGTTGCTTCGATTGCGTCTTCGACATGAATCTCGAATGCCCGGACGCGTGTCGGTGTGTCATTGTCTGTATCAGCCCAAACCACCAATTGGGTGACTCCGTTACCGGTCCCGATCAACTTGACTTGATTAGGACCCGCTGCAATCGCGCGGCATACGTTTTGATCAGCCACCGTGATGCGTCGGACATTTCCGCCGATGGTCAGCGAACGTACCTGTGCGCGGCTTAGGCGTAGCTGCGTCATGGTTTTCTTGTGCGAGCCAGCCGTCAAACTGGATTTCGATTTCGCACTCGCCATAGGATTGGACAAGGCGGGCTGGACGGTTGGTGCTGATGCCGTTGCACTCTCGATGGCCACGGGCGGTGCATCGACCGCCACTGGTGGACGATATCGTTTTTGTCCCACGATCGACATGCGATCATTTGCAACAGGTGCCGGCAACACAGGTTCGCTACGGTAGATAGCGACTGGCGGTTGGGGTTCCGGTGCAATAGCACGTAACTCGTCCGACGAATCGGCGACTTCGTGCGGGATCGGTTGCAATCCAACGGGTTCGGCCAAATCGACGACCGGCTGCGGTGTCTCGGGACTGGCAACAGGTATCGCGATGGGTTTCAGTTCGTCATCGGCTGATCCGTTGTCAGCTAACTCACTGGCAGCTAAATCACTTTTCGCTTCGTCGCTGGCAACTTCTTTGCTGTCCGCCACATCGCTCGACGACGCGGTCGATGAGTCCTCGTCCGTGCCGGGCGCTTGTTCTGAGTCCGACATGGAAAAGAATACGGGATCGCTTGAGACCACCGGTGCCGGCTCGGGTTTCGATTGGGCCACCGAATCAGCAGTTGCCGGCTTTGCGGTATCCGCGGATGGTTTAGCAACCACCTCGGATGGAGCGACAGGCGTTGCACGCTGGACGGATGCCGTTGGGTCGTCACTCTTGGTCGGCGTGGCCCGCTGAACGGCCGGCTCCTCTGACGGCACAATAGGTGTCGCGAGTTGGGCCACCGGTGCAGCTGGACGTACGTCGGTATCGACCTTGGCCGATTCAGCCAGTTCCACGGGAACGGCTGGTTGTACGATTGAATTTGTCACCGACGCATCGGGCGTCTGGGTGGGCGCGGCTGCTGCTTGTTCAGCGGCAGTGGGTGGCGTGGGAAGCTCGGGTGGTGGCGTTGGGAGGTCACTCGGTTTGACCGCATCGTGGACGACGGAGGTCGAATCTTGAGTTACCGCATCCGTCGCCGGAATCGAGGCTTGGCCTGGGTTTGGCTCCGCACTGGGGTCCTTGACTTTCCGCATGGTCAGCGATGGCGCCAACCGAATTGCCGGTTTCAGGTCGCCACCTCGTCGCGTCAATTCGAGCTCTTCCAGACGTTCATTTGCCTCGGACAAGCCAGCGCTGACGAGATCCGGATTCTCGTGGTGCTCGGATTGAATCAGCGGATTGATCTGCACACTGGGCGGCGCAGGCGTATCAATTTTCATTGCCGAAGGACGAACTTGCAGCGGCTGGCGGCTACCAATGGCTTTCAAACCGACCGTCGCACCGGACGACTTCAGTCGCACTGGCGGTGGATTGTCGGTCGACGCGAGTTGAACGCGTTGTTGTGCAACGGCAGCGGGCGCAGTTTGAGTGCCGCAAAACGGGTTTTGCTTCACTTCTTCGCCGGCGACTTGCTGTACCGGTAGCGGTGGCAAAATTCGCATCGTGGATCGTTCGGGATCTTGTCCCTGCCCGACCGACGTCGTCGCAATTGCGATGGTCGCGGCCAGTACGGCACGACGGCTGGCGCGGTTGATTCGTGCGGACGCACGTCGTGCCAGGTAAGATTTGTTCAGTTTTTGATTTGGGTCACGCATGCCGCGTCCTTGCGTCCTTACGGTTGGGACGATGTACCCCCCTAGGCACACCGTCCGACGTTAATGCTCGCGCACTAGACCGTCGGATGCTTTACATATCGGATACGACTTGGTCAGACATTAACGATTTTGTTGGTTCCCCGGCGTGTATCGGTGTTACTTGTCGTCCCGATCGCGCCGCCGGTCGCGATGGTGCCGGTTTCAACGGCAACTGGGCGCGTGGCTGGATGGGCTGACCTGGGCTGGAGGGGCTGACCGCGTGCCACAGGTCCATTGCGTCGTTAAACGGTCGACAGTTTCGTACAGCGCCGCGATTTATGCGTTTCGTACACGGATCGCTTCGAACGCAATCAAAGCCGCCGAAACGGAAATGTTCAAGCTATCAACTTGCCCGTTCATTGGGATTCGTACGCCCGCAATCTCCTGGCCGTCGACTTGCTGCCAGCGATTCGCTAGCCCATTGGATTCGTTACCTAGAATAACTGCCAAAGGGCCGGTGAGATCGGAAGCCCAAAGTTCATGCGAGGATTCGACCCGGGCGGCGAGTGGACGAATGCCGCATCGCGACAAGAACTGCGAGATGTTTTGCGTGGTATCGGAGGCGGCCGGGACGGTGAATACGGCGCCAAGGCTGCTGCGAATGGCGTTGGGATTGAAAAGATCGCAGCTGCAATCGGACAAAATAACCGCATCGACGCCGGCGGCATCTGCACATCGAAACACGGCCCCGACGTTGCCGGGTTTTTCAATTCGATCCAAAATCAGAATCAACGGCGATGGTCCAAGACGCAAATTCGCAAGCGATCGATCCGGCTCGGTAAACTCTGCGACCACGCCACGCGGCGATTGGCCGTAGCTGATTTTTGACATGATCGCCGGTGTGACCAACTGCAGCGCACCGATTTGTTGTGCATGGGAAACCAGTTGAGAGTTCGCCGACGAAGGTTCGTCTTCGTTGCCTCGGCTTGGTATTGCATTGGCGGAGGCTAATTCGTCGAGCTCGGCTTTCGTGGCGTACAGTCCGGATAATTCGATTCCTGCGCGATAAGCACGTAGCGTCTCGCGCCAGCCGTCGACGATTAGTTTCCCGCTGCGACGCCGGGCCCGGTTGTCTCGCATGCGAACCAGGTGACGAACAGTGGGATTAGCCGGGCTGCTCAGCGCCGGTGGATCAGGTCGTGACATCGATTCTTTGGTATGTTGTCAAGTCGATTCGGATGGCAGCGCATTTCCGTTGAGCGAGCATTCCAATCAAATCGGAGTTTATCCAATCGTACACGGCGGCGCGGCGGTCGGCAGTCCCGTTCACGCAAAGCGGCAATCGAGGAGCACTTTGCGATCATCAGTCAGCGTCCGCACAGCGGCATTACGAGTCAAAACGCGGTGTTCAACGGTTGCGCAAGTATCATGTTCACCGGTCGCCCGAGCATGGCGACAAGGATTCTTGCTGCCCACCGTTAACGTACCCGTCACAGATCAGCCATTCTACGAAACAGCGAATCAACATGAGTGATGTCATTCGATGCGACGAGGTAGAAACTCGTAGCGACCAAAACGCCTTTTTGAATTTAGAAAAAGAGATTTACCGTGGTGATCCCAACTGGGTTCCACCACTCTGGATCGTGCGAAAAGAGTTGGTTGGATTTAAACGGCATCCATTTTATGACGACGCTGATCGCAAGGTGTTTTTGGTTCGTCGCGGTGATCGCGTGGTGGGTCGAGTCGTTGCGATCGTTAATCACGCGCATAATCGGCGCTATGACGAGAAGCGAGGTTTCTTTGGTTTCTATGAGTGCCACGACGATGTGGACGCGAGCAACGAGCTACTGGCGACGGCTTGTCGCTGGTTGCGTGAGCAGGGGATGACGGATGTCCGGGGGCCGGCCAATCCCAGTTTGAACTACGAAGTCGGCACGCTGGTCGAGGGCTTCGATACGCCTCCGACATTCCTGATTACGTACAACCGCGACTACTACGGTGGGTTGATCGAAGCCTTTGGATTTGAAAAGGTACAAGATCTGTACTGTTACGATGCCAGCATCAAGCAGCTCGAAAACTTGGATCCAAAATTAAAATTCGTGATCGATGAAGCGACACGGCGTTTCAAGGTGAAGTGTCGACCGATCAGTCGCAAGAATTTTAAAACCGACGTCCGCACGTTTTTGGATATCTATAATCAGTCGCTGCAGCGAACATGGGGCTATGTTCCGATGAGCGAGTCAGAGATTGAGCACCAGGCAGCCGGGCTAAAGCACCTGATCGTCCCCGAATTGACCAGTATTGCGGAAATCGATGGACGTCCGGTCGGTGCCGGTTTCGGACTGCTGGATTTCAATGTGATCATCAAGCAAATCAACGGAAAGCTGTTGCCGTTTGGGTGGCTGAAACTGCTGACGGGAAAGAAGAAGATTGAGCGATTGCGTTTGATCAGCACGAATGTATTGCCCGAATACCAGAAATGGGGTCTCGGATTGGTGACATTGGCGCGGATAATGCCCGATGCCATCGCACACAATATTCAGGTGGGCGAGTTTTCCTGGGTTTTGGAAAGCAATTCGTTATCACGTGGAACCATCGAACGAGGCGGAGCAATCCGTACGAAAGTTCAGCGGATTTACGATCGAACGCTGGCTGACATCTAGAACTTTTGCCAACCTGGTTCATATTAGAGACAGCCAATCCTACGCGACTGGATCGGCAGTGATCCGTCCTCTCCCCCGAGTTACCAAAAACTATGCCTAGCAGCAACGCTGTCATTACGGGGCTGGGCGTGGTTTCGTCAATTGGAATCGGTTGTGACGAATACTTCGACGCGCTACTGGCCAAGCGATCGGGTGTCCGATCGTTGGCCGAACGTACCGACGACGGCGCCAAACCAGATGGAACAGTTCCCAACGGCGTCGGCGAACCGGTAGGTCTGTGGATCGGCGGTCCGATTATAGACTTTGACCCGAAACAATACGTTCGGCCGCGAAAGTCGCTCAAAGTCATGTGTCGCGAAATCCAAACGGCGTTCGCAGCATCTCAATTAGCGATCGAGCACGCCGGATTAGCTGAATCGTTGCCGGCAACCGACGACGGAAAGATCCGACCGGCTGACGTCGGCACCGTTTTTGGCTGCGAAATGTACTATGGTCCGCCACAGGAAATGGTCGACCCGATCGCCGAATGTATACGCGAAGACGGGACGATTGACGAAGGCAATTTTGGCGGAGCCGCTCGACGCGGTGTGATGCCCCTGTGGATGTTAAAGTACTTGCCAAACATGCCGGCGTGTCACGTTGGAATTTCCGTCAACGCGCACGGTCCCAACAATTCGTTGGTCTTGGGAGACGTCTCAGGACCGGCTGCGTTAATCGAATCCATCTCCTGTCTTGATCGCGGTATCGCCAAGATTGTCATCACGGGCGCGTCGGGTACCCGGATCAATACAACGCGAATGAACTATCGAAACGATCTGCCGATCGCGTCGGTAAGCGATTCCATCGAACACAGCTCGCGACCTCATGACGAGAGGTCCCAAGGTGTTGTCGGGGGGGAGGGCGCCGGAGTACTGGTACTGGAGACTGCGCAGCATGCCCGGGATCGCGGGGCCAAAGTGATTGCCAGAGTCGTGGGCTATGCGTCACGATTTGTCGGCTCGGCAGGCATGTCTCGCTCGGTTCGCACTGACAGTATTGATGATCCACAAGCACGTGGTTCGGCGGTGGCGATTGGATTGGCGATTGACGCTGCGATGCAAGTCGCAGGAATTTCCCCTCGCGATATCGGATTGATTGTCAGCCACGCGATGGGAGATCCAGTGATCGACGCAGCTGAACGCGATGCGTTATCAGCTGAACTGCGTCAAACACCGATGGTCTGTCCGATGGCGTCACTCGGGCATACGGGCGCGGCGAGTGGAACGATCGCAATCGCAACGGGCGCGTTGGCGTTATCCAAAGGACAGATACCGCCGACAGTCACGGCTCAGACAGCTGCGGAATCGGTTCGTGTGTTTGCTGATGCCGCCCCGCTGAAAAAGCATCATGTGCTTTGTCTGTCACACACGTCCGAAGGAAGCGCAACAGCGATCATTTTGGCGTCTGCTAGCGTTGCAGGCTAAATCCGCTCTGCATCCGGATTAACCCCGTTTGGGACGCGGGACTTTGGAACGCCCGCCGCCTTTGACACCCTTGCGTCGCTTTTTTTGTCGACCCGTCGCGTTGTGGCTGGGCTTGTCGAGTTCGATTTCCGACAGCGGTCGTCCGATGTTGTCTTTCAATTGCAACGCTCGGTCGCGCAACGACGCCGCACGTTCAAACTCCAGGTTTTCGGCAGCAGCCAACATTTCCTGTTCGAGCGCTTCGACGTACTCCAGCGTGATGTATACGCCGTCACTATCGCTTTTTGCTTGCGCCTCAGCAGCGCGACGTTTGGCAGCATCGGTTTCGATCCCCGCACGAATTTTCTTGCGAACGGTTTCCGGAGTAATTCCATGTTTTTCGTTGTACTCCTGCTGAACGGCGCGACGTCGCTCGGTTTCGTCCATCGCCAATTTCATCGAATCGGTGACTTTGTCGGCATACAAGATGACTTTGGAGTTGGAGTTTCTTGCGGCACGCCCGATCGTTTGCACCAAACTCGTTTCGCTGCGCAAGAACCCTTCTTTGTCGGCATCCAAAATCGCGACCAGCGATACTTCGGGCAAATCGAGCCCTTCACGTAGAAGATTGACACCGACCAAGCAGTCGAAGCGGCCGGCGCGAAGTTCTTGCAACAGTTCGACGCGTTCGAATGCATCCAATTCGCTGTGCAGCCAGCGACAGCGGACATTTTGCTCTTGGAAAAACGTCGCTAAGTCTTCCGCCAACCGTTTGGTCAGCGCGGTGACCAGCACCCGTTCATCGGTTGCCGCACGTTTTCTGATTTCTTCCAACAAATGATTAACTTGCCCACGTGCCGAAACGACTTCGATCACGGGATCGAGCAATCCGGTGGGACGAATGATCTGTTCGACGACTTCACCACCGGTTCGCTGGAGCTCATAATCGGATGGCGTCGCACTGACAAAACAGATTTGGCCGGCGCGGTCTTCCCACTCTTCGAATTTCAGCGGTCGATTGTCCAGCGCACAGGGCAAGCGGAACCCATGATCCACGAGTGTCATTTTGCGACTACGGTCACCGGCATACATCGCTCGAACTTGAGGCACCGTGACATGAGATTCGTCGACAAAGGTGATGAAGTCGTCCGGGAAGAATTCGTACAACGTGTCGGGACTGGAGCCCGGCGGTTTTCCCGACAGTGGCCGACTGTAATTTTCGATTCCCGGACAATGTCCCACTTCGGCCAGCATCTCGAGATCAAATCGTGTGCGTGCTGACAACCGTTGGGCTTCCAGTAGCTTTCCCTGACTCTGGAATAATTCCAATTGTTGCTTCAGTTCTTCGCGGATCACCGCGATGGCTCGCTTGACGCGGTCTTCGGGCATCACAAAGTGTTTGGCCGGGTAGATAAAAACGTGGTCTAATGTTCGGATGGTTTCGCCCGAGACGGGTTTGATGATCGAGATTTGTTCAATCTCATCGCCCCACATCTCGATGCGATAGGCAAATTCTTCGTAACTGGGCCAGATTTCGACCGAATCGCCGCGGACGCGGAAACGACCTCGTTCGAATGCCACATCATTGCGTTCGTAAAGAACGTCGACCAGCTTCAAGAGTAAGTGGTCGCGTCGTGTCGTCTCGCCTTTGTGCAGTCCGACAACCAACTGCTTGTAGTCTTTTGGCGAACCGAGTCCAAAGATGCTACTGACCGATGCCACGATAACGACGTCACGTCGGCTGACAAGCGAACTGGTCGTGGCCAAGCGGAGTCGATCGATCTCTTCATTGATCGACGAGTCTTTTTCGATGTAGACGTCGCGTTGGGGAATGTAGGCTTCGGGCTGATAATAGTCGTAGTAGCTGACAAAGTAGTGGACCGCATTTTCCGGAAAGAACTCGCAAAACTCACTGTACAGCTGCGCTGCGAGCGTCTTGTTGTGACTGAGCACCAGCGTCGGGCGACCCACGTTGGCAATCACGTTGGCCATCGTAAAGGTCTTGCCTGTGCCGGTTGCTCCCAGCAAGACTTGTGCCTGCTTGCCGCTCAGGAATCCCTTGGTCAGTGCCTCGATCGCTTGCGGTTGGTCACCAGCAGGAGAAAACGGTTGGCACAACTGGAAGTTCGCGGGCGGCAGTTCGTTGATGACTTTTTGTGTGGCAACCATTTCGTCGATGATGCGGAGGGCGCGGTGGAACTCTTGCAAGTGCATCCTATCCGACGCAGTTGGAAACGGGGATAGGCGGATGAACCCAGTTCACGGCGATGTGGAGTCGGAAAATGCCATCAAGGAGCCGGAATTCGCGGTCGGACCGATCACACAGTACGGCGAGATTTGATCGATCCTTTTTTGGCCGATGCCGTGGACACGCATCAGATCGTCCATGGATTCGAATGGACCATAACGCTTCCGGTCTTGGATGATCCGCTCGGCCAGAACGGGTCCGACGCTCGGCAGCAAGGCTAATTCGCGTGCTGGTGCAGTGTTCAAGTCAATCTGAACGACTGCCTTGTCGACGTGCCGTTGTGTTTCGTTATCTTGTGATGGACGTTGCTTTACGAATAGCCAGCCGTGAACGGCAAACGTGATCACCGCGACCATTGCGAGAATCACCTGGATACTACGGCGTTTCAGTGGAGGATCGGAATCGGGGATCGTCTGATTCATTTCCGTGATTTGCCCTTCATCGCACAGCGTGTGCAGGGTTGATGATTCGCCGCCGCAACGATCAGCGTGCTATTATCAGGCAAACGGGGGACACAATGCAACGGTTTTCGATTTGGCTCTCCAGCGATGGTGATGGGGCCAGACGTTTTGACAATTTAGTTTCAGCAAGCTGAGCAATTCAATGAGTGATTATGTCACAGTCACGGCCGACAAAACGCTTGAAAACGACCTTCGCGCGTTGGTGCGATTGTCGATCGCCGAAGATTTGCAGCGTTCGTTGGATTGGACGACCGTCTGCTTGATCGATGAGCAACGGAGTGGCGGTTGCCAGATTGTGCCGCGAAGCCCAGGTGTTTGCGCGGGACTGGTGACGATTGATTGGATCGTGGATGAATTCGATGGGGACTTGGAGGTCGAATCTTTGCTGCAAGACGGTCAGCCGCTGGTGCCTGGCAAAGCCATTGCCAGACTACGCGGTAACGTTCGCGACTTATTGACCGCGGAACGAACAATCTTGAATATTTTGTGTCGGCTGTGCGGTGTTGCCACACAGACAAAACGATACGTTGACGCGATGTGCGGCTCGTCAGCCCGATTATACGACACGCGAAAAACGACACCGGGTTGGCGGTTGCTCGAAAAGTACGCGGTCGTTTGTGGCGGTGGTCACAATCATCGCCGCGGCCTGTATGACGGTTTTTTGATCAAAGACAATCACCTGGCGTTAGGCGGAGACGAACGTGGCCCGATGGATGCCGGCGACGCAGCCAAGCGCGCACTGCAGTGGCGATCCGCGGTCGTCGACGGTATGACGGCACCGCCGATTGTAGAAATCGAAGTCGATTCGCTCGAGCAGTTAGTCGATGTGTTGCCCGTAGGCCCCGACATTGTGCTGTTGGATAATTTTCAGCCCGAGCAGCTACGCGAAGCCGTCGTATTACGTGATCGCCATAACCAGAGGGTCGAGCTGGAATCATCGGGAAACGTCACAATCGATACCATCGCGCAAATCGCTGCGACGGGTGTAGATCGAATCAGTAGTGGCGCATTGACCCACCAAGCGACCTGGTTGGACCTGGGGTTGGACTGGTTTGACGCAAACGCGAGCTAAGTTGCAGTGAACCAATAGCCACAATTCGAACGTCGACGCAATCTAACGATCGGCGGTGTGGCTACCCCTGCACGAACGCTTTCGTTAGCAAACCCATGCAAAAACGCTCACCAATTACGACCGAACGATCGTGGTTGGATCTATTGCAACCAACCTTCGATACCGCAGCGATCTTTAGCTCGCTCTCATTCATCTCCTGGTTGACTTACGGTTCATTCAGCAACATTGCGATCGTGACGTCACTGCTGGCAATCGTCGTATTTATGCTGCTTTCTCACTTAACGGGACTGCATCATCGCGTTCAGCAAAGCACGGCGAACGGCGAAATGACGGCAATTGTCGCGACGTGGTTTCTAACGGTGTTGGTGTTGTCGCTGCTGGCGTTTGCAACACGCTACGGCCAAGCGTTCTCACGATCAGTTGTGTTCGGTTGGATTGTGCTTGCCCCAGCGATGATCGGAATTGGGCGGATGGCCGTGCGAATCGTGATACAAGAGATGGTCAGTCGGGGCTATGGCGTCCGCCGGGTTGCCATCGCCGGTCTGAACGACCTGGGTCGTCAAACGGCATCGAACATCGCCGATCAGCCCTCATTGGGCTTGCAAGTGGTTGGGTTCTACGATGACCGGATCGATTTTCGTGAGCAACCCGACGAAGACTTCGAAACGACAATTCAGGATGCGACCACATTTGGTTCACTTGATGATCTGGTCGAATTAGCCCGATCAGGCGACGTCGACACAATCATGATCACGTTACCCATGCGTGCTGAGTCACGGATCAAATTTTTGCTCGACAAACTCAGCGACTCGACCGTCTCGGTCTACATTGTTCCCGATTTCTTTGTGTTTGAATTGTTGCATTCACGTTGGACCAACGTGGGTGGATTGCCCGCAGTCAGCGTATTTGAGAATCCGCTATTCGGGGTCGATGGCGTGATGAAACGGGTTGTCGATTTGGCAATCGCGTTGGTGACACTGGTTGTCGCTGCAATTCCAATGTTGTTGATCGCTTTGGCCGTCAAACTCAGTTCCGCAGGTCCCGTATTCTTTCGCCAGAAACGATACGGCATGGATGGTCGCGAGATCTTGGTCTGGAAATTCAGGTCGATGCGGACCTGCGACAATGGTCCCGTGGTCAAGCAAGCGACCAAAGATGACCCGCGTATAACACGCGTCGGTGCGATTCTGCGCAAAACCAGCTTGGATGAATTACCGCAACTGTTGAATGTCATTGACGGTTCGATGTCCTTGGTGGGACCGCGTCCGCACGCGTCGGCGCACAACGAACAGTACCGCAGTTTGATTCGCGGCTACATGCTCCGGCACAAAGTCAAGCCGGGCATTACAGGGCTCGCTCAGGTCAACGGATGTCGCGGTGAGACCGAGACGATCGACAAGATGGAACGTCGTGTCGAATGGGATCATCAATACATTCGACGCTGGTCATTGTGGTTGGACATCAAGATTCTGTTCAAAACCTTGTTCGTTGTCTGGGGCCAAGAGACTGCTTACTAACGGATTTTCATCATTCATGTGGATGTCGTCAGCCTGTTCCCGTCCCAACGCGACTTCGT
This sequence comes from Pirellulaceae bacterium, assembly GCA_013002105.1. The sequence continues at coordinate 34,631 of JABDKS010001042.1, forward strand.
CAGCGTAGGTCCTGGCTTGCATGGAATTTGCAAATGCTCAAAATCGAACTGGAACCACGCCACCAAACGAACAAAGCCATCACGCCGTGACGTGATGGCTTTTTGTTTTTGTCGATCTGCTGGCCCGTTACGACGACAAGTTGCGAAGCACGGTGTTGAGGATGCCGCCGTTGCGATAGTACTGCATTTCCACCGGAGTATCGATGCGGACGACGCAGGGGATGCTTTTGGCGTTGCCGTTGGCATCGGTTGCCGTCACCGTAATCGTCGATCGTGGTTGCAGGTCATTAGCCAAATCGGGGATGTCAATCGTTTCTTCGCCGGTCAGGCCGAGCGACTGCCACGTCGCACCATCGGCAAACTCCAACGGCAAGACTCCCATACCGACAAGGTTGCTTCGGTGGATCCGCTCGTAACTGGCCGTGATGACCGCTTTGATTCCAAGCATCATCGTTCCCTTGGCCGCCCAATCGCGGCTACTGCCGGTGCCGTATTCGGTGCCCGCAAGCACAACCAAGGGGACATTGTCTGCCTGATACTTCATCGAAGCTTCGTAAATGCTCATGACTTCGTCACTTGGCAAATATCGCGTCACTCCGCCTTCGGTGCCCGGTGCCAACTGGTTTCGGATTCGGATGTTTCCGAAGGTCCCGCGAACCATCACCCGATCGTTACCGCGTCGTGAGCCAAAGCTATTGAAGTCGCGAATCTCGACACCGTTTTCCTGCAAGTATTTCCCTGCAGGTCCGTCCGATGCGATTGCACCGGCGGGCGAAATGTGGTCGGTCGTGACCGAGTCACCCAACAAAGCCAACACACGAGCACCGCGAATCGGCGTGATATCGGGCTTGGAGTCTGCGGTGACGGAATTCAAGAACGGCGGGTGGTGAATGTACGTGCTGGATTCATTCCAAGGGTACAGAGCGCCGCCGGCGACCTCGATCGCGTTCCAAAGTTCGTTGCCGGTCACGCCGGCTTCGTACTGCTGCGTGAACATCTCGGGATGAATCGACTGGCTAATCGTTTCGGCGATTTCTTCGGCCGATGGCCAAATGTCTTTCAGGAAAACGTCATTGCCCGCGTCGTCCTGACCCAACGGCTGGGTCACCAGATCGATGTCGGTGGTTCCGGCAAGTGCGTAGGCAACTACCAGTGGCGGGCTGGCTAAGTAATTCGCTTTGGTCAGCGGATTGACCCGCCCTTCAAAATTGCGGTTTCCGCTCAATACGGCAGATGCAATCAGGTCGCCTGACTCAATGGCTTCGGCCACCGGGGCTGGCAACGGTCCGCTGTTGCCGATGCAAGTGGTGCAGCCGTAACCGACGGTGTGAAAACCAAGTTTCTTGAGACTATCGGTCAAATTAGCTTTGTCCAAGTAGTCCGTCACAACACGCGACCCGGGAGCCAAGCTGGTTTTGACGTGAGACGCGACTTTCAGTCCTCGCTCAACAGCATTTTTTGCCAACAGCCCGGCGCCGATCATGACCGATGGATTGCTCGTGTTGGTACACGAAGTGATGGCGGCGATCACGACGGCTCCGTGAGTGATCTCGCTGCTGTGGCCATTGTTGCTGACCGTGGCTGTGCGTTCCAAATCGCTTTTTTGTAATCCAAACCCGGTCTTGCCGATCGGCGCGGTCAGAGAATCGTTGAATGACCGTTTCATGTCCTTGAGCGTGATGCGATCTTGAGGACGTTTGGGACCGGCGAGACTGGGTTCGACGGTTCCGAGATCCAACGAGAGCGTTTTGGTGTAGGTCAGTTTTGGACCGTCATCGGTGCGAAACAATCCCTGCTCTTTGCTGTACCGTTCGACCAACGATATTTGCTCGCTCGTGCGTCCGGTCTGTCGCATGTAACGCAAGGTCACATCGTCGA
>JABDKS010001048.1 GCA_013002105.1 Pirellulaceae bacterium
CTGGATCATCCTAAACGTGATCGAGTGTTGGCCAAAATCATTCGGCGCGACGCGGACGATCCATGGATCCAACTGGCAGTCCAGAGTTCGCTGCACGATTCGGCTGTCGGTGTGTTTGTTGAACTGATGCAGGACCAGGGGTTTCGATCCAGCGGCGCGAGTCGGTTTTTGACCCGATTGGCGCAACAAATCAATCAGCAAGAAAAACCCACTGGTTTGGATCGGGCCGTTTTGGCGATGGCATCGATGAATCCGGTCGATGGAGTATTCGCACTGCCGATCATGGGAACACTGCGGCAAGATCGCTGGCAAACTGATCGAACACAGACGCCAGAGAGCCATCTGCAGAAACTTGATCAAGTGATTAGCAAAATGGTCGATCGATCGATCCTCCATGCCATGCAGCAGAACGCGGAGGTGGCTGAACGCGTTAACGCGATCGAGACGTTGGCATTTGGAAAGTTTCTGGAGGTGCGGACACCACTGAGCGATTTGATTGATCAGCAGCAGCCATTGGAAATTCAACGCGCCGCGATTGCGACGCTCGGTCGTTTCGACGAATCCGATGTGGCGGAGGTGCTTTTGGATGCGTGGCAGAAACTCAGTCCCTCACTGCGCGATGCTGCCAGCGAAGTGGTGTTTGCCCGCGATGATCGCACGATGACGCTTTTTGATCGCATCGACGAGGGTCGAATGCCGTTAAGCGATTTGTCACCGGCACGTTTGAAACTGATGGCCCAGTCCAAGAACGATCAGGTCGCCCAGCGCGCCGTTGGTTTTCTGGAGTCATTGGATCTCGGGGCGAGGTCGGACGTTGTTGCCAACTATCAAAGCTCGCTCAACTTGACCGGTGATGTTGATCGCGGTCGTGATGTGTTCAAGAAATCGTGCGCGGCTTGCCACAAAGTCGAAGGAGTCGGCTACGAATTGGGTCCGAATCTGGCGACCATCAAAACACGCGGTGTTGCAACGATTTTGGTCAACGTGCTCGATCCCAGTCGCGAAGTCAATCCAGAGTTCTTGAATTACGCGGTGCTGACGCACGATGGTAAATTGGTTACCGGCATGATTGTGGCCGAGAGCGCCAATAGCATCACGCTCAGACGTGGCGCCGAGGAAGTCGATACGATTCTGCGCAGCGAAATCGAAGCACTTCGTAGCACGGGTGTTTCGATCATGCCCGAAGGCCTAGAAAAAACAATCGACCCCCAAGGCATGGCCGACCTGATCGCCTACTTGATGCGAGTCAAATAAGAACCTTGGAATCATAACGGAATCGGCTCCCGGTGCGGCAAAGCGAATCCGCTTGACCAATGAGGCCGAGCCATCAAGCCTAGTAGCTCGTTGCGTGTAACCCGTTGGTGTCGCCACACGATGGCCTACAAATGGAATCCACTGTTCCATTCACTGCAATTGGGATGTTGGCTACTGTTTCCTCCGGATTGTGATTTTGTCTGTAGGCCGTTGCCGGCGCGGGACTGAGTTGTTGACGCGTTGCGCACGAGCGTTTCAGCGGACGGTCAGAGTCTGATTGCGGACGCCATGGGGCCTCGAGGCAAAGCTGAAGCATGCCAACTGGGTGCTCTCAAACGATCGGTACGTTGCGAAGAACCGATCGGCGCCTGTGCTGATGGTGACGATCGCCTGGTGTTATTGTTTCGACGAGCCGTTTCGATGTGCTTCGACGACCGACGATGACACCATCGATGGCGACGCAATCGCGGAAGCATGGGGTGGAGCAAAAAAATCGCCATGGATCGCCAAGCCGATTTCGTTCAATTGTGTTTGGAAATCGTCAATGAACTCATGCAATCCGTTCTTCAAGATGGTCGAAATGTCCGTGTAATCCATATTGGATCGAAGTCGTCCCAACAGTTGTTCGGAACGATTGCGAAATGTATTGGCATCGCTCCCGTTGATGTGGCGAAGTGACTCCTGGGCCTTCATCACGCCAAAGTGCATTGACCTGGGAAAACGACGATCAAGGATTAGCAATTCCGCGACGTTTCGCGGCACAATTTTGCCGTAAAGCCGACGATAGGATTCCAAAGCACTCGCCGACTTCAGTAACGCAGACCAGCGGACCACATCGAGCGAGGATCCAACATCACGCGTCTGAGGGAGCAGAATGTAGTACTGTACGTCGACGATCCGAGACGTCTTGTCGGCTCGCTCGATCAATCGTCCCAACCGCGAAAAATGCCACGCATCATCATGTAGCATCGTGGCATCCATGGCGCCGACCAACAAATGGCTGGCAATCCGAACTCGTTCGCAGAATTCTTGCGGTTGCTCCAGCGTCGCTCGGAATTGCGCTGCTGAACGAACCATGAAGTAAAATTTGTTCAACTGCTCCCAAACGACACCAGAAATCACTTCGCGGATGGCGCGCGCATTCTCGCGAGCTTTGTTGATGCAGGAAGCGATTGAATTCTCGTTTTCTTCGTCAAACGACAAGAACTGCAGTACGTTCTCGCGTGTCGGATGGTCATAACGCTCCCCAAAGGCTGATTGATCGGCCGTTGTGTAGACCAACGGGGTCCATTGATTGCTCAACGAATCGTTTTCGCCCAACGTCAAGTTGTAATTGACGTCGATGAACCTGGCGACATTTTCGGCCCGTTCAACGAAACGACTGAGCCAATACACAGAATCGGCAACGCGACTTAGCATCAAGTTGTCTCCCCGGCGGCCAAGACAAGCCTCGAATCAACGACATCGCTGGACCGAAGCACCCATGTGTCTTTGCTGCCACCTCCTTGCGAAGAATTAACAACCATGGATCCTTCCCGAAGAGCCACACGTGTCAAACCGCCGGGCATTACATACACATCCTTGCCGCATAAGACAAAGGGGCGCAAATCAACGTGCCGCGGTTCCAGTTGGTCACCTACCAGAGTCGGAACGGTCGATAGGTTCAGCATCGGCTGCGCGATCCAATCACGCGGATTCGCTTTGATCGCTTCAGCGCACTTTGCCCGCTCTTGGATGCTGGCTTGAGGGCCCATCAGAATCCCGTAGCCACCAGATTCATTTGTGGGCTTTACTACCAACTGATCGAGGTGGCTCAACACGTGTTCGCGTTGTTTTTCTTCGGCGCAAAGGTACGTCGGCACGTTTCGCAGGATGGGGTCATCGCCAAAGTAATATTTGATGATGTCGGGAACGTAGGAGTAGACGGCTTTGTCGTCAGCAATTCCAGTGCCCGGCGCGTTGGCCAATGTTACTCGCCCAGCGCGGTAAACGTCCATCAAGTGATCGACGCCCAGGCACGAATCCGGTCTGAATGTCTTGGGGTCTAAGAACTCATCGTCGATCCGCCGGTAAATGACATCCACGCGGCGGAGTCCTTTCGTGGTGATCATGTGGACGTAACCACCGTCGACGACAAGGTCAGTACCGTGGACCAATTCAATCCCCATTTGCTGAGCCAAGAAGGTGTGCTCAAAGTAAGCGGAGTTGTAGACGCCGGGCGTCAACAGCACCGCCGTTGGGTCATCAACGCCTGGTGGGGCGCAGTCCAGCAGCGTCTTGAGTAACTGCTCGGGATAGTCGTCAATCGGGGCAACCGACATCCCTTCGAAGACATGCGAGTAGGTGCGTTTCATCAGTTCACGATTCTCAAGGACATACGAGACGCCCGAGGGACAACGCAAATTGTCTTCCAGTACGTAAATTTGACCGTCGCGGTCACGAACCAGGTCGACCCCGGTGATGTGGCACCAAACACTTTGAGCCGGGTGAAAACCGACGCATTGTTTGCGCAGCGTTTTGGAGGATCGAACCAGATCTTCGGGGACAACTTTGTCCTTGATGATCTTGCCATCGTTGTAGACGTCGTCAACAAAAAGATTGAGGGCTCGGATCCGTTGTTCGAGCCCGCGTTCGATCATCGACCACTCCGATTCGTCGATGATTCGCGGCAAGAGATCGAAGGGCCATACTTTTTCCGTGCCGGCGTTGTGGCTGTAGACGTTGAAAGTGATGCCCATGTTTTGCAGATTCAGGTCAGCAACTTTCTGTCGCTGCTGCAAACTGCCCTCGGCCAGGCTGGTAAGTCGCTCCACAAAGCCGGCCCCACTGGCTCGTGGCCGACCGTCCGCGGCGAACAACTCGTCAAAAATATCATCGTGACAATAGGGCGAAATCAGCACCGATGTACCTCAAACTATTGGAAAAGGATTGCTTGGCAACGCGTTGTTTGGAGCCAATGTCGGCTCTCATTGGTCAAAATGTTTTTCGATAAAATCGAATACTCGCCGCGGACTTAAAATCCCGCGGGAGGTGCCGTCGATCGCCAGTACCGGAACATGGCGGTGTCCGGCGACCGCGATCGCGGCCAACGCGATCGCGACCGGATCCGTTTGGTAGACGACGGTCGGATTAGCAGTCATCACTTCGCCGACGGCGGTGTCGGCCCAATTGGCATATCGCTCAGCGACTTTTTCCAGAACATCACGCCCGGTGAAAATTCCGACCACCTTGCCATCGGAGACAACCAGTAGGCTCGAAGCATTGGCCGCATGAAGTCGATCAATCGCCTCTCCAACTGTGGCCGACGGTTCGACTTCAATGCACGGTTGTGACGTCAGAGCGTCGACCGTGTCTTCCGCCAGCGCGCGGTGCAATTCACTGTCGTAAGCGACTGGTTCATAGTCACTTAGCGGATCCTTAAATTCCACAGCATCACCGCTCATCGAGGTATTTTCGGTCATCGTTTAGGCTCCCTCTCGTTGGTGCATCCAGGGCGTGCTACCAAGCCGTTGCACCGTGACTACTCTGGCAAAACAGTCGGCGAAATATTCCGCTAGTCCCCGTTGTCCGGTGACGCCGACCAGTTTGCCGTCGTCGTCCGTCACGCAGACGAATCTAGCCTCGTCACGCTCGATGGCATCCCAAACCCGTGAAATCGGTTCGCTGCTTTTCAAGGCAAAGAAACCGGGGTCAGCAAATTCTTCAACCGTACGGTCATCCAGTGTCACATTTTTTTGTAACACCGCGATGACCGAATGCTCGGTAAAAATGCCCAACGGGATTCCCGAATAGTCGACAATCACGGTGCATCCCAGCGACTTTGATCGCATTTGCGCGATCGCGGCGCGGAGCAGCGTGCCGGTGTGGACCTTGATTGCATCGCGCATGGGAAGGCAGCTGATCGGCTCGCGTCGCAATTCCTCTTTGAAACTCATGATCGCGTTCTCCATTGCCCATTTTCCTAACTAGCACACCGAATTTCTAATTAGCACACCGAATTCCTAAATAGCACACCGTGAACCAATTGCGACGATTGGTTTTTTGCGCCCCTTAAAGGTCCGCTAAGTCTTGCTTAACGGCCCCGTGCAACACCCCGCCGATTTGCTCGTTTCATTCGCTCGCAACCGACCGCGCAGTCGAGCCAAGATCTGCTACAAATCCGTGGACTGAGACAGGTCACGGTGCTACTTTTTTGAGCGTAAAAGTGTGCGTATATGATCGTCACGGGTCGCGGAGGGTGCGATGACGTAATTGGCATGCAACCTGCACGTACTCGTGTAGTCCGTTGAATCCGACTCATTGAATCCGATCAAACGCAGAACCGGAATTGCGAATTCGTGTCATCCATAGCATTCGCAATTCTTGTCACCATGCTCGTCGCAGTGAGCGGTCTCTTGCTGGGCAGTGTTCGGGTGCGTGGTATTGGACTGGGACCTGCCGGTGTGCTATTCGCGGGGATTTTGTTTGGACATTTTGGTGCTTCGATCGATCCAGAGATCGCGGAATTTACCAAAGAGTTCGGACTGATCTTGTTTGTCTTCACGATCGGACTCCAACTTGGGCCTGGCGTCGTTGAGCTTTGGAAGAAGCAAGGCATATTGCTTAATGCGATGGCGTTTGCGATCGTGGTCCAGGCCGTCGCATTGATCAGCTTTTTCTTGACTCTGCTAGATCTGCCCGCGCTAACAGCGGCCGGACTATTCAGTGGCGCGACGACAAATACTCCCTCGTTGGGTGCCGCAGAACAGGCGGCATCGTCATTGCAGGGGAGCGAAAGTCTCGGTGGAATCGAATCGCTTGCTTCGGCGTACGCCGTCGCCTATCCCGGCGGTATCATTGGGATCATCGCTTCCATGCTGCTGATTCGACGGGTATTCGGTGTCGATGTCCGCAAAGAAGCGTCGCAGCTGAATGAGCGGGACAAAAGCGATCACGACCCGATCCAGCGCCGCTCGGTCGTTGTTGATAACCCTCACTTAGGCTCGATTCCGTTCGGCCAGATACCAGGGATCGAGGAGACTGGCGTTCGCGTGTCACGAATCAGGCGTTGTGGCGAAGACATCGTGCATGCGGCGACCGACGAATCAGAACTGCACGACGGTGACGTTGTTCAGGTCATCGGAACAAGCAGCGGACTAGATCGTTTTACACCCATCATCGGCCATGCCGTGGATGTCGACCTGATGCAGTCGTCCGGTGAAGTCGACTATCGACGCGTCTTTGTAACGGAACCGCGGGCCTTGCGGAAAACTTTGCGCGAGCTATCACTCGATCACGTATTCAATGCAACCGTGACGCGAATCATTCGCTCCGGCGTCGAAATGACCGCACGCGGGTCGAGCCGCTTTCACTACGGTGACATCGCGCATATTGTCGGTGACAAAGAGTCGCTCGACCGGGTGACCGAGTTCTTGGGTAACTCGGGTAAGTCGATGAACGAGACACGGTTTTCGCCACTTTTCTTCGGCATTGCGATCGGTGTTATTGCGGGCATGATTCCGTTTCAATTACCTGGAGTTCCCTTTCCTATCCGTCTCGGGTTCGCCGGCGGACCGCTCGTGGCAGCCATCGTGTTGAGTCTGATCGGGAGCGTGGGCAAGGTCGTCTGGTACATTCCCTACTCTGCGAATCTTGCCTTGCGTGAGCTAGGAATCATTCTCTTTTTGGCGTGCGCAGGTTTGGGTGCTGGACGTACATTCTTTGCCGCCGCCCTCAGTTTGGAGGGCTTGATGTGGATGATCGTTGGGATCGTCGTCACAATGATACCGCTTCTGACAACGGGAATCGTTGCCAGAATTTTTTGGAAACAGAACTACTTGACGATCTGCGGCGTGATTGCCGGGAGCATGACCGATCCACCGGCGCTTGCATTTGCAAATTCGCT
>JABDKS010001057.1 GCA_013002105.1 Pirellulaceae bacterium
GGCCTGCACATCACGCCGCCAGATTTCTGGATCCATCGATGGCATTCCGAAGGAAACGGCCCAGCTACCGGTCCATTCGGTGGCGGCTTGGACGTGGCGCTCTTGGCCCGTCAACCGATCGCACCGAACGTTTTGCAGATTGGGCAGCGGATAGCACTCGCGCGGCCGACTTCGAACGGTCTTGTACGTCAGCACATCGAATCCGAGAGCCGCGTAATACAGACACCACTGGCCATTGAGTAACGGCCCGGCAGCGATTCCGAGCGGTGAATCAACCGGCAAAGAGCAAAAATCCCAAGTACCTGCGACACTCGGCGTGTCACGAGACTGGGCGGAAGCGACGTCGGGCGGGTGGTCGTAATTCCATTGGTAGGTGCGATGGACGTCGTAGCGAGGAAGCATTTTGCACCCGGAGTCGTGCCGACAGAGTTTGGTGAGGACGGCAGGGTTGAGATTGTAAACACGTCTGCCGGCCTCGGCGACTGCCGATGTCAGATCCGTGGCGTTAGACTGATTACGATAAGATCGCAGTTTAACTCATTCCTAAATGGTGATTTCGATGATTTTGCGACTCGTGGTAGCTGCCTGCTGTGTCTTGATGGGGACGCAAGGGTATGCCGATCGACCGAATATCGTCCTGGTGATGGCGGACGATCAGGGCTGGGGCGATATGGCTTACAACGGTCACCCGACTGTGAAGACGCCCAATTTTGACGAAGCGGCGGCGACCGGAATCCGTTTTGATCGGTTCTATGCCGCGGCGCCGGTTTGTTCACCGACGCGAGCGAGTGTGATGACCGGCCGGCATCCCAATCGGATGGGTGTGTTCAAGTGGGGATACCCGATGCGTCCCCAAGAAACCACGATTGCCGAGGCGTTAAGAACGGCGGGCTATTCGACCGGGCACTTTGGCAAGTGGCATTTGGGATCGGTTCGCAATGAGAGCCCGGCAAGCCCCGGAGCCAATGGATTCGATGAATGGTTGAGCGCGCCGAATTTTTATGACAACGGATCGATCTTGTCGCACAACGGCACGGCCGTGGAAACCGAAGGCGAGAGTTCGATGGTCGCCGCCGACGCGGCGATGAATTGGATCAAGGAAATGCGGAAAAAGGATTCGCCGTTTCTCGCCGTCGTTTGGTTTGGTTCGCCGCACAGTCCGCACCGGGCGGCCGAACAGGATCGCGCACTATACGAAGGGCAGCCAAAAAACGTGCAGCACTTTTTAGGCGAAATCACAGGGATGGATCGTGCGTTAGGAAAGCTTCGTGATGGTCTGACCGAGTTAGGGATTCGCGAAAACACGATTCTTTGGTACTGCAGCGACAACGGTGCCTTGCCTCGCGTTGGGTCAACCGGTGGCTTTCGTGGAAAAAAGGGCAAGGTATACGATGGCGGATTGTTGGTCCCAGCCATTTTGGAATGGCCAGCGGTCATCAAGAAACCTCGTGTGACCGACATGCGATGTAACACCTGCGACATCTATCCAACATTATTGGATATCACCGGCGTGTCGGTTCCCAATCAACCACCCTTGGATGGAATCAGTTTGTTGCCCCTGATTCGCTACAACGCGGTGATTCGTGGCAAGCCAATGGGTTTTTGGGACTTCGCGATCGGCGGCATCCGAACGCCTTCGGACGAATGGATGACGTCACTGTTTGCGGCCCAACAAGCCGGCGAAGATTTACCACCTGACGAATCGAGCGTGAACGCGGCCAAACTACCGAATCCAAGTTATTCCAAGACAAGTTTTGCCGGCCACGCCGCGTTCATCGACGGCGATTGGAAATTGCACCGCATCGAAGACAAGAAAGGTGTGGTGACCTGGGAACTGTACAACCTGCAAAAGGATCGCGGCGAAGAAACGGACGTGATCATCGAATACGAGGACAGGGTAAAAGAGTTGCGGCCGAGAATGATTCGTTGGCTCGAGTCGGTTGTCGACAGTCTCAATGGCGAAGACTATTCCGGTTGAGGTTGTGAGAAAAAGGAGCAGCTACGAATCGTGCCATACACCCGATGCGACCATTGGCATCGAATGCTTGTTGGTGTCAAAGACAGGGCGATAAACCAGTCCGATTAGCCGTTTGAGCGATCGCCGCGGTTGGATGTTAAGAACGCGACATAACCGGGGCTATCGCCCTAACGGCTTGTGATAATTGACTCTGTCCAGCTAGCTCTGCAATTGGATACCGGTTTCGTCGATCGTGAATGGCACGATCGATTCATCGCAGGCACTGCCGCGGTGCTTGGCGACGTGGAGTGCTCGTCCCATTCTGTTTTCGTGCCTCGTTTTGCCCATCAAGATAATGGTGTTGGCATTGGACAAGACATCGCCACTTTCGATCGGTCGCACCAGTAGGTCGTCTAGCATCACTTCGTGACTGGTATACAACAGCAAACAGCCGATGTCGCGATGATCGTAGCCGTGCTGATTGATCGTATCGATGTTTTCGCGAAAGTGAATTCGGAACAGGTCGCGGGCCACCCAATCATGCTCTTTTCGCAGTATCTGATGATAGATGTATTCAAACATCTCCAGTTGGATCGATTCCGCTGCTTTGTCAGAGGGTTCCACGCCGTCGATCACGCATCGCCGAACGCCGTGGGCAAAATTACCGTAGAAAAATGCGATGGCTTGGTCCAGCTTCTTGCTTTGCTCGTACTTCCATTCTCTCCATTGGTCTTCGGTCAGGTCGGCCGAGGTGACGCGTCGACCACTACGCTGAAAAATATGCATGTAATCCCGCCGCACGACATCGCGGTCCCAAATTTTGGAAATGTCGGCGCGATCGCCGATCGCTTTTGTCGAAAGCTGCCAATCACAAAGACGTTTTGCGTAATCCGCATGGTTTTGTGAGTCGCCACGTGATGTCAGGTCAAAAATGATTCCGCGTTCATTCTCCTGGCGAGATCCTTGATCGGCAAAGGACACGCCCAACTGAGTTTTTCCGATCCCGGAGGCTCCCATCACGACAGTCAAAGTGCCCGGTATCAGCCCGCCGCCGAGCAAGTTGTCCAGGTCGCGGTTTCCAGTGGTCAGTCGATTCATGGGCTCGGCGTCGGAGGATGATGGCGGATAGCAGGACGCATCGTAATCCGAAGGCACCCGGTATCGGAATGCCAGGCCTAACACAGGGCTTAGGAGGCTGCGCGATGGGAATTCGCAGGCGTCAGCGAGACTTCAATGCGGGCCGAAGACTATTTCGCCACTTGAACCACAATGCCGATTTCGGCGTCGGTCTGTGCCGACCCCTGGCCCAGTCGCAGGCGAATCGCGTAGATCGACTTCCCATCTGAGAAAGATGACTCGAGCGCCGCGGGCAGAAATAGAATACTGAGCTCTTTGACCACGTCGGCGACCGGTGTCCCGACATCCTTCTGTACGAAACGGCCACGATCGTAGACCATCTCGATCACTCCGTCTTTGTCGGTGATGTAGATCCGGGTATCGTCGCGACTAATGGCTTCGACACGTTCCTGGATCAGTCGACGTATATCCAACTGAATCGCCATCAATCAAAACAGCTCGCCCGTGCTTTCGCTAAAGACAGTGTTGACGGCGGTTAACGAAAGCGAGTCGCGATATCGTGTCGGTGCATTCTGGTTGACTTGATCGCTCGTTTGCAGCGTGACGTCGCCAGGCAGCATCGAGTCATAATCGGGCGAATCGTCGGCCAGTGGAACGCTCTGCAGTAGACTATCGGGCACACGACGAATGATGCCCGCACCGGGGTTCCTTTCGGATTTCAGAATCTGCTGAGCCTCTTGATCCAGGCTCAAAAACGCGATCGAGAGATACGATTCGTTCCGCTGTAACAGTCCACGGAAAATGGACGCAAGGCGGTCACGCCACACGCCTTCATCTTCGGTTGCGACGGAATATCCATTGCCCAGGCTTGGCTTGGAACGCGCCCTGGATGGCGATGCGACGGTGCGGCGCGGTGGGTCCGCGGTGCTACCAGCAGAATCATCGACTTGCTCCGTCGGAGCGTCTCGGTCGTTTCCAGATTCCTGACTGGTTTCGGCTAGGGAAGGCTTGTTTTGATTCGATTGCTCGCGGTTCTCCGCTACCGCTGAATCATCGGCATTGCCGTCGGACTCCGCATCGGGAGACTTGATCGCGACCGGGGAAAGGTTGCCTGCACCATTACCATGATCCGATTGATCGCGGGCAGCCAATTGTGCATCGATAATGGTTTGTACCGAAGGCAGGTCCGCCAAAAAGCGCGAGTCGCGTATCACGTTCTCCGCTTCGCTTTGCAGATTAAATGAGAGCTCTTTGGCGATGTCCGAGGCTTTTTGAAAACGGAAGGTGTCTTCGGCCACCTGGGTTTGACGCACCGAGTATCCCACGACGGTCAAGGTCAAGAGCACGATCAACGCGATCAAGCCGACGAGCTGCGAAAACCGAGGGTGGGCATAGATCCATCTTTTGATCTGACGTTTCCATGGTTCTTGGTACGCAGATACTTTGTCGCCCGCCATAAACCGTTCGACGTCTTCGGCAATCGACGACGCAGTCGGGTAGCGGAGATACCGCTTTTGCTGCATGGCCTTGTGGCAAACCGCGTCCAGCTCTGGGGACACTGCCGGGTTCAAATCCTGTGCGTGCGGTGCCGGCCGTCCCACGATTGCATCCAGCAGGTTTGACATGGAAGTCGATTCTGCATTGTTGCGCGACTGTTCGTGTGGAGCTTGGCCAGTCAGGATCGCGTACAAGATGCCGCCCAGCCCATAGACATCCGTTCGCTCATCGATTTCTTCTAACCGGCCAGCAGCCTGTTCGGGTGACATGTACATCGGCGAACCGAGCACTTGGCTTGCCATCGTCAGGCTTACTTCATTGACATCTTCGTCATCCGGTTCGAATGCAGCGTCTGCAGCGCCGGTTTCGTCATTGATCTTGGCCAGACCCCAGTCCAACAAAACGACTTCGCCGAAGTTGTCCAAGGCGACATTCTCTGGCTTCAGGTCGCGGTGGACGACTTTTCGTGAATGAGCGTGCGCCACCGAGTAGCAAAGTTTTACAAACGATGTGAGTAAACGGTGCATCAGCAGCGGTTCTTCGTTTCCACCTTCACGACGCTCATGATATTCCGTGATCGCGTCATGCATCGTTTGCTTCCCGAGGAAACGCATGACGTAGAAAAAGTGTCCAGATTCGCTGTCCGTTCCAAACTGGTAAATCGGTACGATGCCAGGATGTTCCAACCGTCCGGTTACTTCGGCTTCGCGGCGGAATCTGGCGATGGTCGGTCCAAACGTCCTGGCATGTTCCGAACGGATTTCCTTGATCGCGACATAGCGGCGGAGGTTTTCGTCACGGGCAAGCCAAACGGTTCCCAATCCGCCTTCGCCCAACTTGCGAATCAACGAGAAACGCGAAAAGACTTGCCGCGATTCATTCTCGGTCGCCAGGACACCGGTGTTGCTGAGTCCTAGGATTCGCGATAGTCGACCGCTACTATCCAAGTGGGCGATTTTTGCCCGGGACATGATCGATTCATTCTTGTCCGTGCTATCGTGCGTTAAACGTTGTTCGGTCGACCGTAACCGATTCATCGCGTCTTTGAGCAAGTTTTCTTTGTCGGCCTCGGAGATCAGATTCTCTGAGACGATGCGGTCGGCCAGCGGCTGCGAACCGTAGATGGTCCAGGTATCCAAAGCGCGCGCGAGTTGACGCTCGTTCACTTTGCCCGATTGAACGAGGGCGACGACAAAGGCAAGGTCCGATTCTTGTTTCGCAGCCGCGTCCTGTTGGGGACTGCCACCGAGGGGCAGAACCATGGTTTCGTCGACGTTGGCAAGCTTCGGGGATTGCGATTGCGGTTCGGCAGGCGATTCTTCGGAAGACATCGCGGGGGTGGGCTGGAGGAGAGCGTGGAACATTCATGATAATTGACATTTCTAAAGGTCAAACGCCTCTTTCCTAATGAAAGGCCAGCCTTTTTGGGCCGCCAACTCGCAAAATCACGTGTTTCGCATCATTTCACAACAATTGGCTCGGTGGTGACGTGCTGAAGATTGGAGTCGTAGTCGACCCCGACAAACGCGGAGACGCGGATTGCGGGCACGTCGATGATGTCAAATG
>JABDKS010001058.1 GCA_013002105.1 Pirellulaceae bacterium
ATCGGCCTCAGGTTTGGATCCGTCAGCAGTCTCGGTGGGACTTGCTGGCGGTAGAGCCTGCGTGTCGACATCAAGTGATTGCGTTGCGACGGGCGAATCGGAAGCACCGACGTCGGGAGCTGTGTCACTGGGCGATGACGAAGCGGGCGATGGTGATTGGGACGCTGGCGAATCGGGCGCTGGCGATTGGGGCGTTGGTGGATTCGTCGAGTCGGTTACAGGCGTTGACGGCGATGATGCGGGCGTGTCCGGCGCGCTGGTATCCTGCGATTTCGCGTCGGCTGGCTGCTGCGTTGGGGAAGCGGTCGGGTCGGTCGTGGCCGGTGGGCTTCCGTCGCTTGGTTTTGCGGGCTGGGAACTCGTTGAACTTGGGGTGACCGTTTGACCAGCGGGTTCGTCTGCGGGACCGACATGAGGATCGCTAATGCTAGCGATGTGGATGCGCGCGTTTTTCGCTAGCCAACGCACCGCGGCCGACATGATTCGCGGATCGCCTGTTAGTCGTTTTGCGATCGCCACGTCGACTCTCGACACGGCAGCATTGGCGTCATCGATTCCTTCGATGCCTGATGCGATCGCGGACAAGTCGTTTCCATCACCCTTTTGCGGGTTCAAAACACGAACTGCTAGCAGACGGGTCGGGTCGACGGTTTCGCCGGACTCTTGTTTAACACGCCGCGCGAGACGATCGAGAATCCGTTGCGAGCTGGTTTTGCGGATCGCGTGCCCGATTGCGGGATCCGCCAATGGCGTCTGCTCCCACTTTTGCAGCAGGTCGTCCTTTTGCGCAGCGACAGCTTGATCGGCGTGCACTGCCGCGGCAAGTGACCACAAGCTGCTCTCGTCGACTCCGCTCAATTCATCACGACGGTAACGTGCGAGGAACGGTGGCGAGTAACCCTGCTCAATTAGAGGCAGTGCAATCCGCAAGCTTGAAACGTCGCAACGCCCGCGTCGGGCAATTGCCTCCAGATCGACAGTCATGATGAGTCGGTCTCAATGCTGACGCATTCAAGCAGGTTGAAGCGTCGAATGTTCGGTGATCGGCAGCGCCCAGAGTGAAAGGCGTCGGCCGGATGTCGTGCCACAGGGAATTTGTCTCCCCGGCAAAGGAGCGAACATAGCGCGGTGGGTGTGGGATGTCAACCTACGGGCGGTGCCAGGCTATTTGCCAAAGCTGCTAAATTCCCGACTAAAAGCGGTTCTGTGGACCCAAAAAGTGTCTCGCCAGCATCACCTGGCTGACTCGAAGTCTCCGGCGTGAAACTGGGAACGATGTTGATCGACGCAAATTCGTCAAATTCGATTCAACCCGCGTAACCGTCAAAGTCGATACATCGACAGGACCCACTCCTGCGGGATGGGCTGCCGATGTCATTTCGTCGGTCAGCCGCGGGTCATGTTATCGATATTCAACCCGGCATTTGACGTAAAGAGAGTCCAACCTCCATGGGCAAACCACGATTGAACCTTTATCCCGCGAGCATCTCACCCCAAACGGCGGATACCGCGACCACTGGATCCCAGCGTCGCGAACGTGAGCTGGATCGAATTGCCGGTGCTGCAGCAGCAAAGACGATGTCGGTGCCGTTGGGCGTGATGGTTCCGTTGCTAATGCGGGCTGCCGAAAACAACCACACGTGGTTAGAAGATTTTGCGAATGATGTCGTCCAAATCGATGCGGATCTGCATGAAATCCTGATGGCCTTTGGAGACATGCCGGATCGGCGAGCCGCATAGCACGCCTTGGTGAAACCCAAAGGCATCGCGTCGGATCGAATCGATCGTGAACCGTCCGCAGCGTCACATAGACGATTGTTTGCCACACATCCACCTGACACCGACCAACCTGACACCGACACGCCACAACCAAATAGGAACGAACTGATGCGTTCAATTGCCGTGATCAACCAAAAAGGTGGCGTTGGAAAAACCACCAGCAGCGTCAACCTTTCAGCCGCCTTGGCCGAAGCTGGGCGCCGGGTATGCCTGATCGATTTGGATCCCCAAGCGCACGCATCGTTGCACGTTGGGATCACTGCGGTCGACAACGAGGTCACAACGTACGAACTGTTGTGCAGCGATGCCAAGATCTCGGAGGCGCGTCGACAGATCAACGAGAACCTGTTTGTGTTGCCAGCCAATCTGGATTTGGCGGCAGCCGAACTGGAATTGGCCGGTGAAGTCGGTCGTGAGATGATCTTACGAGACAAACTACAAGAAGACGATCAGGAGTTTGATTACCTGATCCTGGATTGCCCGCCAAGTCTGGGTGTATTGACGGTCAACGCGTTGGTTGCGGTCAACGAAGTCTTCTTGCCACTGCAGCCCCATTTTCTGGCCCTGCATGGACTGAGCAAACTACTGCGGACGATCGAAGTCGTATCGCGTCGGATGAATTCGCAACTGAAACTCTCTGGCGTCATGTTGTGCATGTACGACAGCAACACTCGACTGGCTGCCGAGGTGAGTACAGATATCGACGAATTCTTTCAGGCCAGTAACGGTCGACGCGAGTTCTATCGTGATGCCAAGTTCTTTGATACGCGGATTCGACGCAACATTCGCCTGGCCGAAGCACCCAGTTTTGGGAAGTCGATCTTTGAATATTCGCCCGAGAGCAATGGCGCGAATGACTACCGGGCGCTCGCCGCGGAGGTCCTGGCTCAAGAAGCCACATTCAACAAGGTCGCGCCACGACGTATCGCGGCGTAAACCGCTAGGTTGAGACTTTCGGATTTCTGATTCCCTGCAACAGGGGTCGGATCGCGATCAATGCACTGCATTGGACGATTCCGATGAACGTCCACAACAGCGGCGTCCAAACGGAATCGAAATGGCCCAGGGTCAACTGTTCTATGACGCCTATCAGAGCGGCGATCACCATCATCGTTGCCAGCGCAGGTAATGCGGTAGCGAACTTGTGACGTATCGATGACGTGCCGGCGACCACGTATTGGGTCATCGAAAACATCATGGGAATGAAGAAAATCCAGCTTGGTCCGTGGATGCGGGCCGTGAAGCCCGGATCCCCCATGCGTTTCGATTCTAGCGCAAAGTACACAAAGCCGATCATCGCGGCCGACAGGTAGTAGGCCAGCACACACCACCAGATTGTGCTGGTCGATTGGGTGTCGAAGTTCGACTGCGGTTCGTCGCTGTGGTCGTTCACGATTGATTCAGATGCGAGTTGAATTGAGATGCGAGTGTCGCGGTGGGCGAATGTCAGGCCGCGACCGCCGCGGCGTGAAGGGTTATGCAAAGAAGACTACTTGGATCAGGAGCTCAAAGAGTCCGTTACCAATGATGTCGACTGCTGTCGTCGTGGAGGTGCCGGTTTTGTCTGATTCATCAGAATTCGCT
>JABDKS010001073.1 GCA_013002105.1 Pirellulaceae bacterium
AATAGTCGCTGATTGGCTTCGATCTGATTCTGAAACGAACCGACGGCTTCCAATTCAAAGTTCCCCGCTGGAAACTCAAGTTCGCCTGCCGATCGTGCGTTATTAAGAGATTCCATCACACGATCGACCGTTTCCAACGGCCCCATGCCCTTCCGTGGAGCAAAGGCAACGTGAGCCACCAGTCTGGCGTCTTCACTGTTAACGACCGCTGGCCCCCAGGTTGTTTTGACCGTTGCCAATCGCCCGAGTGGAACTTCATCCCCGGTGTTTGTCACCACCGGAATCTTTGCCAGCTCGTCAATGTCATCGCGGTAACTTCGTTGGTACCGAACCTGAATGGCATAACGCTCTCGGCCTTCTACCGTTGTCGTCGCGTTCTTTCCACCCAAAGCCGACTCGATAATCTCAGTTACGTCACGAACAGTCATGCCGTACCGAGCTGATTCGGTACGATCGACTTCGAACTCGACATACGGTTTGCCAAGGACGATATCGGGGCTTACCGCGTCGCCGTTGACCATCGGGTGTTGCTTGATTTTTTCGGACACGGCTTCGGCCGCTTTGGCCAATCCATCAAGCGAGTCACCGTAAATCCGAATCGCCATGGAAGCCTTGATACCGCTCTGCAGCATCACAACACGGCCTTCAATGGGTTGGAGTTTGTCGGCAATTGTGATTCCGGGTAGCGTGGCCAGTTCGTTAATTTCATCCCAAATTTTTGCTTCGGTCATTCCGTCGCGCCATTGGTCACGAGGTTTGAGCATGACATAGGTTTCGATCATCGCTGCCGGTGCGGGATCGAGAGCTGATTCGACGCGGCCGATTTTGCCCAGAACATCCGCGACTTCCGGAATCCGATGAATCATCGCGTCCTGGGTTTGCAACGTTTCCATGGCCTGCGAAAGGCTGGCCGCCGGGTACAAGGACGGCATGTAAAACCAGCTACCTTCATCAAGTGCGATCCAGTCATCCGTCGAAAGTCCAGTGAACGTATGCTTGAAGTCGACATACTGTTGTGAACCATTGAAATCCGCATCCAGATTTCTCAGGGCCCATTGATCAATCGGGCTGAGGATTCTCGGCAGTCCAATCCACGCTCCCAGGCCGAAGAAAACAATCAGTAGCGGGACGACCAGAAATGTTTTCTTGAATCGAAGGAAAAGGCGCAGAGTTGGCTCATACAGAAAGTTGACGGATCTCGCGACCAGGTTCTCGTCGACTGGACGTACGCGTTCCCGCAAGATTGCGTAAACCAAACCTGCGGCGAGCAAGCTGAGCGCAACCAAGACAACAAAGCCACTTACATTCAGGTTGGCCAGGTCATTGACCCATGTAGTAATTTGGTCGATTTTGTCGCGCCAAACAAAGGTTCCGAGTGCGGAAACCAGACCTCCAAAAACGACTGCTGCGATGGTTGCTTTCCACGTTGTGCCCTTCGGGTTTTTGAGCAGCCATCTAGCCAGCGGTGGGACGAGGAGTACAGCTACGATCAAGCTCGCAACCAACGCATAAGTCTTTGTCCATGCCAACGGCGAGAACAACCGATAGTCACGTCCCGTCAGAAAGAAAACCGGAAGAAAGCTGATGACCGTCGTGCTGACCGCGGTGATGACTGCCGGGGCAACTTCGCCCGTCATATCACCAATTCGTTTCAGCCTACCTTCATCGCCCCCGGGTTGACCTTCGCTTTCCCAGTCTGCGACACCGCGGAATATGTTTTCGGATATGATAATTCCCATGTCGACCATCGTGCCGATGGCAATGGCGATTCCCGCCAGCGACATGATGTTGGCTTCAATTCCAAACGTGTTCATCGCGATGAAAGACATCAGGACGGCAACAGGAAGTGTCGTTGCGACCACAATACTTGCGCGAATGTGCAACAGGAACAGGACGATGACGGCGATCGTGATGGCTATTTGCTGGGCGAGTGCCCCTGTCAGTGTGGCGACGGTTTCGTCCACCAACTGAGTTCGATCGTAAACACCGTGAATCTTGATGCCGCCAAGTTCCGGCTCCAATGACTCGATTCGCGCTTTGACTCGCTCGATCACCTGTCTCGGATTCTCGCCATAGCGCATCACCACGACGCCGCCAACTGCTTCGCTGCCATTCCAGTCAAGGGCACCTCGACGAAAGGCCGGCCCCAGTTGTACGGCAGCTACGTCACGTATAGTTATGGGCAGGCTGTCCTTGGTCGCGACGACTGTCTCCTCGATCTGCTCGATAGTTTCGACATTGGTCTTTCCAGCTCCAATGAATCCGATTCCACGAACCAGATATTCCATCCCGCTGGCTTCGATAGTCTTTGCACCGACGTCGATGTTTGAAT
>JABDKS010001080.1 GCA_013002105.1 Pirellulaceae bacterium
GTATCAGGCAGTCGGTGTTACCAGCGGACATGCAAAACTTCGCTATGTTCGCGGTGAGCCAAACCTGGCAACGTTGACGTCACCTTACTTTGGCAATCGCATGTTCAGCGCGTTGAATGACCAATCCGTCTTTCACGATTTCAGCTAGTCGTAGCGCAGTGATTTTGGCGGTCACCGATAAGATCGGTATCGCAAACGCAGCCAATCCAGACCTTCGCTGTAGACTACGGCTGTGTCTGCTGAGCCTGACCGCTTGGACTTCCACCGGTCAGGTTGGGCGGAACTGCGGTCGATTCAGCGGACGCCTCGATCACCTTGTCGTTCCGCTGCTGAGGCGGTACGACCACTCCACAACTGACGACGAACTGAATCGCCTCATCAACGGTTAAGTTCAGGTCAATCGCGTCGCTTCTTTTGACCGTTACGGTGAATCCGGTCATCGGCATCGGACTGGTTGGCATCAGCACGCTGAGCATTTCTTCACCCGTTGCTTCGGCGATTTCCCGCATGCTGCTTCCGGTCACAAAACCGAGCGACCAAATTCCCTGACTCGGGTACTGAATCGCGACCACGCGGTTGAACTCGATTTCGCGTTCGCTAAAGGCAAAATCGGTGACCTGTTTGACGCTGCCATAGACCTTGTTGACAACGGGAATCCTGAGCACTCCACGGTCAAACGCGTGCACAAACCAACGACCAAGCCCAAACGTGAACATGCGACCGAGAAAATACAACATGGTTGTAAACAGGATCAAAAAGACCGGGACGACAATCCATCGCGGCATGAACCTGTACTCGACGTATCGATGCCAATAGGCATTCGCTGTCGCCGGCGAAGTTGCGTCCGGACCCCAGTAATCAGATTTTTCGTCAACCAGGCGTTTGACGTCTTCGGGAAAGAACCTGCGACCGGTGGGATCGGGAATAAACCGTCGTCCCTCGACAACAAAACCATCAAGCCATCGTTGACCGTCGTACTTGGTCGCCCCTTCCGGCCGGCTGGAGTAACTTTCTTCGACCGTCCAAACGATCGCGTGTCGAACTCTCGATTCAATCGGCTTCAGTAGATAGGATTCGATCGTATTCCATGCCCACAACAACACGACGATCGTCAGCAGCGGCGGCATGACCACACCCAACCCGCGCAAGATCGCTCGGCGAAACCCACCCGGTTTCGAAGCATCGGAAATGCGTTGCGTTGAATCTGAATTCATGGGGTCCAATTTGGAATCAGGTATGCCTGTTCTCTGTTTCTGGCGTTTTGCGATCTGTATTTGTACGTTCGGAGGGTTGGTCGTGTTCCGAAACCCACAACTTTGGAAATTTACAGCTTCCGAAAGTCACAGCTTCCGAAATTCTCAGACCTCGGTTCGTTTACGAGCCGACCGCTCTGGCGATCACCGCGAAAGTCACCCGATTCGCACCGGCCTCCTTCAGCACTCCTGCCACCTCGTTCGCGGTGGCCCCGGTTGTCATCACGTCATCGACCATCAAGATGTGCCGATCGGCGATTTGCGAATCAACCCTGCCGGTCAATCTCATCAAAGCATAGCTTTTTTTCGGCGCAAACGCACCGAGGACGTTTTTTGCCCGCTCGGCTTCATCCAGCCACGCCTGTTTCTCAATTCGCCGCGTGATTCTGAGCAATTGTCGGCAGTGCCGGCCGATTCGGGTTGCAACGGCTGTAGCAGTAGTGACGTTGCTATTTCCCCCGCGCGAAAACTGGCGGCTGAAATGGGACGGCACGAAAGTCACCACATCGGGGCAGTCGTGCTCGACTAGCAAGCTCAACCGCTCGGCCAACCGTCGCCCCAGGGCATCGCTAAGCGGAGCCTGGTGAGCATACTTGGCGGCGACAATCGCATCTCGTACCCGATCAAGATAGGCCCACAGCGGAAACACTTGGTCAAATTCGAATTTGGAATCCTGGCATCGCCGGCAGGCAGCGGCCGGCAAACTCCATTCGGAGTCTGCTGCGGGCGGCGAAGGGCCGGATCGGGAATCATCCGAAGCGGATGCAGTGGCTGCCCCGGGACGTCCACATCGCCGGCAAGCATTCGCC
>JABDKS010000006.1 GCA_013002105.1 Pirellulaceae bacterium
GTTCTGTCTGATGCATGGATCTGTTTGTCGCATTGATTCATGGCAGCTATTCTTTAGTCAGTCACGTACCGATCGAGTTATCGCAGCCTTGAGGCTCAAACCGGCTCGGTTTGCACAGGCCTAGCGATCTCAGGCCTGGCGAACTCAGGTCTGGCGAACACCCCGCAATGTAAGATCGATCCGACCCCGCCTCCATCTATTCTGACGACGAAGAACCACTAGCCCGCAATGCCCAAGCCTTCGCCATCTCGCGACTCAAACGCCAGCCCCGCTGGTCATTCGTCTTGTCACCGTTGCGGCTCCGATTCGGACTGCGGTGATGCGGGCTGCGACGCGCTGGAAGGTTCCGGTTCGTCACGTCGGAACTTCATCAAGAACGGCGGGATGATTCTTGCCGGCAGTGCGATCGTTGGCAGCAACGCTTCAATCGCACGCGCTGCTCACGGTTACGGCAGCGACTTGATTAAAGTTGGTTTGATTGGATGTGGGCGGCGGGGAACAGCCGCTGCCGTTCAAGCACTCAATACCAGCGGCCCGGTTCAACTGGTCGCGATGGCTGATGTGTTCGACAACAACTTGCACACAGCGTATCGCACCATCAACGGGCAACATTCCGACAAGGTCAATGTAAAGCATTCGCGTTTCGTTGGACTCGACGGGTACCGGGGTGTCATGCAGAGCGATGCTGACGTTGTGATTCTGGCAACGCCACCGGGATTTCGTCCACTGCAATTCGAAGCCGCCATTGCAGCGGGCAAACATGTCTTCATGGAGAAACCCGTTGCCACCGACGCACCCGGTGTGCGTCGCGTCCTGGCAGCCGGTGAAATGGCGACTCAAAAGGGACTTGCCGTTCAGGTTGGGTTGCAGCGACGACATGAACGTCGCTACCAAGATTGCATTGAACGATTGAAACAGGGCGCGATTGGTGACCCTATTTTTGCACGTGCATATTGGAATGGCGGCAACGTCGCGGTTCGACCTCGTCGTGCAAAGCAAACCGAATTGGAATACCAACTGCGAAACTGGTACTACTTCAATTGGTTGTGCGGCGACTTGATAAGCGAACAGCACATCCACAATTTGGACGTGATCAATTGGCTTTTGGACAGTCATCCAATCGAAGCCCAGGGGCAGGGGGGACGCGAAATTCGTCGTGGCGTAGAACATGGTCAGATTTTTGATCATCACATGATCGAATACAGCTACGCCGGTGGCGTTCGAATGCTGAGCCAATGTCGCCAGATGCCCGGCTGCTGGAATCAAGTCGGGGAACACATTCACGGTACCAATGGATCAGCCGACATCAGCGCCGCCAAAATCTACGATCGCGGTGGTAAACTGATTTGGAAAAGCGATGCCGAAGACACCAAGGGCAAAGGCTGGCAACAGGAACAGCACGACCTGTTTGCCGCCCTCCGCCGAGGCGACAAGCCCAACGAAACCCAGCACGCCGCAAACAGCACGATGACCGCTATCCTGGGTCGTTTGGCGACGTACAGTGGCAAAATCGTTCGATGGGATGATGCGATCACCAGCGACGTGCAATTGGCGGCCATCGATTCACTCCACACGCTCGACTGCACACCCCCGGTCAGCCCGTCATCCGACGGTCACTACCCCGCGCCCGTCCCTGGCAGCAAAACGAGATTCGTCTGATGTCGATTGTCGTCTCGCCGATATCGACCCTCTCATGCATCTCAGGCGGTCGCTGGCTCGGATCGCCGATCGAGGTTTTTCGTCTGAATATGTCGGGCAAGTTGGTCGATCTGGCCCGGTTTTCCTAAACTTTATTTGGCTTCAAGGGCTCTCTTTTCCCTGGCTCTCGCCGCTTCGCTTTCTCCGAATCGTGCTTTGCCGCGATCATGGCACTGGTCATGGTGACGATCCCCCGGACGTAGCGTACTGCGATCACCCGGCGTACAAAGCCAAACAATTCGTTACCTTATGGGGCGGATGGACCATTGGGCGTTGTCACCGCAGGCAACGAGACTCACATTGACGGGATTCACGCGTGACTGACGTTTGGTACGTACTGGGGGCGATCGCGATCGTCCTGACCGCGCTGGTTATTTTTGCGTTGGTCTCCCGGAGATTGTTCATCCGTTTTCTGCTGCGTCCGGTGCTAACGGTGCTGTATCGCAAAGAGTTGCACGGACTGGAGAATCTGCCCAAAGACCGAGGCTGTGTGATTATCAGCAATCACGTCTCGTGGATCGACGGCATCTTGATCCTGTGGATGATGCCGCGCAATGTGCGGTTTGTCGTCGACGGAGGAAATTTTGACGGCGCGATCGCACGTTGGATCGCCGGTGCGTTCGACACCATCTTGATGACGGCAAGTCCAAAATCGATTGGCCGTGCTCTAAAAACGGCACGTCAAGGTCTGATTGATGGGGACGTGGTCGGGATTTTTCCCGAAGGCACCTTAACACGAACCGGACAGCTGCAGGCATTCAAACCTGGCATCAAAAAGATCCTCAAGGGGACCGATGCGGTCGTCGTTCCGTTATGGGTCGAAGGTATGTGGGGCAGCATCTTCAGTTTTTCCGGCGGAAAGTTCTTCTTCAAATGGCCCAAACATTTTCGTCGTAAATTGATCGGTTTCGTTGGCGAGCCGATGCCAGGTGACACGCCCACCGAGTTGATGCGCAGCAAACTGCAGGACTTGGGCGCCAAAGCGACGATCGAGAATCGCAAGGAGTTTCCGGTGTTGGCTGGCCGCGCGATTCGGGTTTGGAAAAAAGCCAGTCGACGACTGCAAGCGGCCGACTCGACCGGTGTCGAATTGTCCGGCCGCGAACTTTTGATACGCACCTTGGCCCTGCGGCGAACGCTGCGTCGCGAAGTGCTTGCCCACGACGAGCAATTTGTTGGCATTCTGCTGCCACCCAGTGTGGGTGGTGTCAGCGTCAACGTCGCCCTGGCCATGGATCAGCGTGTTTCGGCAAACTTGAATTACACCGTCAGTAGCAGCGTATTGAATCACTGCATCAGCGAGATCGGCATCAAACATGTACTTTCCAGCGAGCGGTTTCTGAGCAAACTGGACTTGCAGTTGGATGCCGAAGTCGTCCTGTTGGACGAGATCAAAGAGAAAGTAACCAAGGCGGACAAGGCGATCGCGTTTGTACAGTCGTACCTGCCGTCAGGCTTGCTCGATCGGATTTTGGGTCTGCACAAGGTGCAAAGCGACGATTTGTTGACCGTGATCTTTACCAGTGGGTCGACGGGGA
This sequence comes from Pirellulaceae bacterium, assembly GCA_013002105.1. The sequence goes on from JABDKS010000006.1 coordinate 3,237, forward strand.
TGCCCAAGGGCGTCTTGTTGAGTAATGCGAACATCAGCCACAACGTCGACGCCATCGACCGCGCGATTAAACTGACCACCGAAGATACCGTGCTGGGGATCTTGCCGTTCTTTCATTCGTTCGGTTATTCAGT
>JABDKS010000018.1 GCA_013002105.1 Pirellulaceae bacterium
GCGACGAGATTTGTTGCAGAGCGACGACGTCAAATTGGCGAATGACTCGGACGGCATTTCGACGAACCAACGGGTCGGTCAGTTTGTTTGGGTCGAAACCACCGAGTGACCACGACGCGATTCGGAGATTGCGGATTCTTTTACCAGCCGCGCTCGCGGGCCCGATTTTGCCGCGGGCTGTCGATTCGATCGTCGCCGACTCGGTGGCGAATGTTTTTGTCGCGTTGAATGCGTTTTCAGTCGACCAAGACGTTTCGTTGTAGTTGATGAACTGCTCAGTCTCGTCGGTCGATTGCCGTTTGAACACGGAGACTTGGTCGAGCCCGGCGATGCCGTAGTTGCGAAAGAAGAAAAAGGCTCCGCCAAGAATGCAGAGCAAAAAGAACCATCCGGGAATTCGGAGGGATCGTTCGTGATAATCTTCGTTGAATGCGGCCATAGAAATACGGAGCCGATTGCTGGGAGGAGACAACGACTGGTCAGATGGCAACAGACCGCTGGGGTCTGTCCATCTTCTCTGGCATCGAACTGCGCCCCACATTTTCTTGACCGTTGCTCAGCAGTCCCGCGAACAAATCGCAGCGGCACAGGTTCTAGCCGTTGCAAGTGGGCTCAGCGGGTTTTGACGTCAGAGTTTGCCCAATTGGATCGATCCTCGGTGGTACGCCTGCGGGTCACGGTGGCTGCGGGGCATGCTGGCTGGCAACTACGAGAAAACGAACTCGGTTGATGTGGTCGCGAGGATTGTGCTCCTGATGTATCCTGGAAACGTGCCGCCGGGCATTCAACACGCATCCATTCCCTTCTGTATAAGCGACAGATCTTGTGAGCGAATCAGTCGACGTCGTCATCCCAACAGTGGGTGAATCCATCAGCGAAGTTCAGATTGGCCAATGGTTGAAAGCCGAGGGTGACTGGGTTGCCGAAGGAGAAGATCTGGTTGAAATCGAGACAGAGAAGGCATCCGTCCAAATTCCTTCGCCAGCCGGTGGGTTTTTGCAGCAAATCAGCAAACAAGAAGAAGAGTTTGCGACGGTTGGCGACACGATTGCGTCGGTTCGCGTCGCTCCTGACCCCGGCGGAAGTAGTGGGAAATCAGCGTCTGATGCATCGGCCGGATCGAACTCCAGTGCCGCCGGTTCCGGCGACGTAGAATCCAGTGGGTCCAGTTCGGCAGCAATCGTGATGCCGGCCGCCGAGAGACTGTTGTCCGAACATGGGTTGTCAGCAAGTGATGTTCCCGCATCGGGACCGGGCGGGCGATTGCTAAAAGAAGACGTGCTGGCGTATATCAAGAACAAGCCAGCAGGCGGTGTTTCATCAGGCGGCACGCCGGCGGCGTCGACCTCCGTTGCGGCACCCGCCAAGCCCGCTGCACCCGCCAAGCCCGCTGCATCCGCCAAGCCCGCTGCACCGCCGAGACCTCGGCCGGCATCGACGTTGATGACCGATGCTGCGCCCCATCGCAGCGAAGAAGTCAAACCGCTGAGCATGCTGCGCCGAACGATTGCGGCTCGGTTGGTCGAAGCCCAGCAGACCGCCGCGTTGTTGACGACGTTTAACGAAGTCAACATGAAACCGGTGATGGACATCCGCAAAAAGTACAAAGACGCTTTTTTGGAAAAACACGGCGTCAAACTCGGCTTCATGTCATTCTTTGCCAAAGCCGCCGTCGAAGCCTTGCGTGCCTTCCCCGCTGTCAACGCGGAAGTTCGCGAGGATAGCGCCGTCTATCGCAACTACCATGACATTGGTATCGCGATCGGCGGCGGCAAAGGATTGGTCGTTCCCGTCTTGCGAAATGTCGAACGAATGTCATTCGCCGAGATTGAATGGACGATTGGCGATTTTGCACGACAGGCTGGCGAAAACCGCTTGCAGCCCGAGGACTTGATCGGCGGCACGTTCACGATCAGCAACGGCGGTATCTACGGTTCGCTGCTGAGTACGCCGATCGTCAATCCACCGCAAAGCGGCATCTTGGGACTGCATTCGATACAAGAACGACCCATGGCGATCAACGGCGAAGTCGTGGTGTTGCCGATGATGTACCTGGCGCTGACGTACGATCACCGGATCGTTGACGGACGCGAAGCCGTAGGGTTCTTGAAGACCATCAAAGATGTGATCGAAGATCCCGCCAGGTTGTTCTTGGAACTGTAGCTTGTTGTTCCCGGCCGATTTGGGTGATCGTACTGCCGAGTGTCATGTAGAGAGCGCGATACTATCGGTCGTTGCCATCCGTATCGGTTTCACTTTTTGTTTTGCGAATCTGTTTTTTGCTCGCTGCCGGTTCAGCTTTCTGACGGCGGTATCCGACAACATATCGCTCAGTATTCTTGGGCGCCTTGAATTCCGTTGGGAACTCTTTGCCGGATAAGTCATAACAGACTCGCATCGCGTCAGCGTTCTTGATTTCGTAAATTGCGAGTATCGTCTTGCCCTTGTTGGGTCCAGATTCACTTTGAATGGTCATCCGTTTGGGTGTCGTGGATTTGTCCAGAGTAAACGTGCCTTTGTCGGAATGGTCCTCGCCTTCGACGACCACTTCGTACCGGTTCTTTTTGATCTTCAATGTAATTGCCTCCAAGGATGGTGGAGGCAGGAAGACTCCTGCAAGAATGGCGCCCTTGGGTTTCCAAATACCATCGTGTTGGAATTCGTTGACCGTATCCTGATTGTCGCGCGACTTGGTTTTTGAGGTATCGTCCGCGATGGCGACTTGAATCAACGCGAGAAACATGAGCGAAGTAGTGACGAAATTGCGGTGCATCGAGTCTACATTGGGTTGGTGAAAAGCGTTGATGGTGAACGCTCAAGATCATACAGCGAGCACGTCCTCGGTTGTTGCCCGTCAGGTAAAGCGACGCGGTTTTTGGGTGAACGCGTGATAGCGCGGTGCAAGTGAAATCCGCTCACAGTGTTTGGCGACATCAAACCGTTTGCGGCTGCTGTGACGCCTTTAAACTGCTACCGACTCGCTGGGAACGACGTCAGGTCCGGCTCGCACCGTTTCACTTTGGCATCGGGCGACATGAACCGCTCGGGCGAATAAAACAGTCGGATTATTTTCTTCTGCGACAGTTCGGGATGATCGTCGTAGAACTGATCGGCGTTGGCCGAATTTCCATATTCTTGCATCACAAACTGCACCAATCGCAGCCACGCGTACGTCATGGTTTCGTGGTAGCCGCTCGTGAGCGAATCGGGTACTTGATGGGTCGCATTGTGTGCTTGGATCCCACTGCGGATCCTGTCGAGCGTATCCTCCAGCGAATACTGAGTCAGATAGAGATAGGCGAGCTTGATGTGGTCCCGGTGATGCCATTTTTCCAAAGGCCAACGACATGCTTCGAACTCGGCAATAAAAGTTTTATCGTCAGTCATTCAATCGCTCGTCCGCATCAAGAAAAATCAAGAACGCATCCATGATGGCACTCGCGTCAGTGCGAAAAAAACGTGACGGCGTTAACGAACGATACCATTCTTGCCGACTATTCGTCACTCTCAATCACTGGGTTTGTCGATAGAACCGCGTCATGCTCACGCAAGACGGCTTCGACCACCTTGTTCTGGTTTTTAACGGCTTCATCCAAGGGTGTCCGGTTCTGATCGGTTTTCCGATTTACGTCGGCACCGTGGGCGATCAGAATTTCAGCCGTCCGTTTGTACGCCTCGGGTCGGTCTTTGCCCTGCGATGAACCTCCCATCGCAACAGCGTGCAGTGCTGTTGTTCCAACGATAGCATCCTGATTGACATTGGCACCCCGTTTTAACAACAGTTCCACCGCGTCTGCACTGCCGGCATCGGCTCCCCAAGAAAGCGGGGTTAACCACCAGTCGCTGGCCGATTCGTTCACGTTCGCCCCGAGTTCGATCAGCCGTTGGCACACGTCGCACGCGTTGCGGTGAGCAGCCCAATGCAGAGGTGTTGCGCCATGTAGTTGTCCGTCAAGCGATGAACATGATACAGCGAGTGCGGGAACGGCCTCGAGCATCGCCAATGCCTCCGACACGCGGCCTTCACGAATGGATTCAATCAGCTGGTCGACATTGGGCATTGTGATTTTACGCTCAGTGTTTTGCTTTCCGCCAGTATCGTAGCGAACCACAGCTAGGGTCGTTCGTTTGGTACAAAAAACGGATCCGTGTGAATCTTATCATCATCGAACGGGTCGATTGCTTCGATCGCCGTGTTGGATGCGTCAGGAACAATCCAATTTCCAGCCGCGTCCACGTCGTAATAGAAACAGCCATCGGTCGTTAGTGCCAATAGACCACCGCCCATCGACAGGGAACCGGAGCCACCGACCGCCTCCCACTGGTCGGTAATAAGTATCGAAGCAACTGCGTCCTGCAATTCCAAGTCGGCAAATTGCTTGGTTTGAGTATTTACAGTGGGATCGACCGATCGATTGCGCTGTTGGGATCCAATCTGGAAACCCAGGCCGATGACGCCCGCTGTGATGGCGACTGCCGCGATCGTTCGTATCGATTTGAGCAGTCGGTTCATCGGGGCCGTTTGGATCGAAAGTAGAAAGGTATGATTCTACCGCTCGACGCGAACGAAATCACCAACGCGGCTGGGTCGCGACAACAATACGCGTCGCAGGAGAGCGTTTCAAGACACGAATTTAGGATGAATTGCCTCCTCCCTTGACGCGGGAAAACAGTCGATTCCGATCGGCGTCAGTGCAACGGTGCCCGTCGTTTCGATCAGGTGGCGCGATCACTTGGGCTTCTTTTCAAACCGTGTGTCAATAATGAATTTCGGCAGTTCAATTCGGTTCAGGTCCACGATTTTGCCGTCCACGATTAGACGGATTTCGGTTCTTGCACGTTGCGATCGCATCGACAGCAGTGGATCGGCTCGCATCGCATCGATGGTCGTCGGTTGCCATTGGTTGTCTTTGGCGACAACGTACTCTGGGATGTTGCCGGACTCGTTGCGGATGTCATCCGGCCACGGCGGACCGACCTTGACAAAGGTATCACCGATGACCGACGCATCGGTATTCGGGCCATACACCGTGATTTCCTTGTCTTTAAAGACCATCGCTTGGCCGGTGTTGGGTGCAAAGATAACGACTCCGGCATCAAAATCGACAGCGGTCCACCGGTCGTGACCGCGTGCCAAAGTGAGCGGCGCACCCTCCGTCGCAACGATTCGCAACTGCGGCCAGACGGATTCGAATTGGTCCCGGTCCTTAAACGGTATGTGATACATCGTGTAACCGGTATGGTGAAGCGTCCGGGACTGCGATCGTAGCGGTTCCAATTCCGCTGGCCACGACTTGGGCCAGAGCCCTTCGTTGGAGATTTCCCACATCGCGAAGGAAAACGGCGTTGCGATGAGGGTTGCGACCAGAGGCAACATGGTCAGTATCACTTTGGCGTTCGGCATCCATCTGACTTTCGATTGTGAGGAACAAGTTCCGACGGAATCATCCTAGCTACTGTCTCGTAAATACAAACTTCCGGAATAGGTCGCGGACCCCGTTTCCACCGCCCACCAATTGATGACCCAGTGCCTGGCCGGACAGCACCACTTTCCATTAGCCGATGGGCGATAGCCCAGGTTGTTTTCGCAACGAACCGCGGCTATCGCCGTGCGGCTAGTGGGGCGGGAAAACACATCGTTCCGATTCCAAAGTGCCGCTGTCGAGCTAGCGACTGCCGACGACGGAATGTTTTCTGGGAGCAGCAATACAGTTAAAGAGTCAATGCTCCCTTGTAGTTTACTGGGTGGAGAACCAGCAGTTCATCGGCTGCTTGTTCGCGATAGGCAACGACCGTCGTGTCCAGCAGGTTCATCTTGGAGAGCAAAGGCTTACACAGGGTGAAGGCAGCGATCGGGTCGCGCGTAAGAACGAAGATGTTGATCGAAACGCCCACGTCGTTTCCGTCCACAACATGGTCGGCATTGGGGTCGTCCAGTTCATTGCCCAATGCGGCGGCTAAATCGTCTTCGATATCAGCACTTCGCAGCGGTGATTCGCGCGGGAAATGGAAAACTAATACGAATCGGTGTGACGCGGGCATGTCGCGGATGCAAAAATTGACGCGTAATACAAGTCGACCTTAGACGAAGTGTGTTTCGGATTTCGCAAAGCGCCGTGAATCGTCGCTATCGCAACAGGCGTGTATCGGATACGCCGCAAACTTTTCGTTTGATCGGATTGGCGAATCCCGACACAAAAATCGCCATCCCGATGATTGCTCCGACAAAGAATCCGCCGGCGGTGCAGATGGATCGGGTCAGTAAATCGTCGTTGGCGACGATCGCGTAAGCTGCTGATGCAGTGATGATTGCGGCGACGCCGATGACGGCCATCATAAATGTCTTGGAACAGAGAAATCGCTGGCGATCAGTTGCGTTGGCGGTGTGTCGAGCGTAGTAGTCACTGAGCGATTCGTTCGTGTCGGACCAGGCAAATTCCGAAATCGGAAACATAGCGCCACACGTCGAACACATTGTTTGCTCCATGCTTGACATCGGGTTCGAAACAAGTTCAAAGGCCTGACCACTGACCTCGGTCGCTTCGTTGCACTTCGTATGCGTATACGATCGTGACTCTGGCACTGCTTCTTCATTCATCTTGTTGGTCCCTTGAGAAAGACGTCCGCGACCGCGTGCTTTTTTTGGCAGTACGTGCTAGATACTACGGCTCGACTATATCGACTTCGTCGTCTGCAGTTTCGGGAATGCCAATGTCCTCGGGCTTCACGGGCGTGCCATCAACAGCGTTGTCGGTATCCACCGCCGCTGGCGCCGCCTCATCCGCGTCCGGCTTCGGTTTCAAATTTCCGGTCATCGCCATGTAAACAACCAGACCGAGGCCGACCACTAGCATTCCAACATACATCGCGATTTCGAATCGTTTGTTCGACTCAGCGATGACCACAGATGGCACGAAAGTGTGCTGACACGAAGAACACGTGACCGGCTGCTCGGAAGCAATTTCTTCGACCGTGATCTGATGTTTGCAATTAGGGCACTTCGCTTGCACGACGGAACTCATGAGTGCGTCTCAATTCGTTTTTAGACAGTATTCATCAAAACAAGAGTATATCGTCAATAATAACGCCCGCTACATCGTCGCTCCAGTGCGAGGGTCGCAACGACCAACGGTTTCCCTGTGGTGATATCACCCACAAACGTTCAGGCGTTCATCTAGGAAAAAGTGTTCTCCAAAACGTACGCCCAGCAGCACGGATGCGCGTTCGCATGGCAGTCAGATGAGTTCCGACGGTACGGCAATCCGCATCCGCCGCGTTTAATCCACGGCTCGACTGCAAGGCGGGCTGCCAATTCGGATCGTCATGTTGTTCAAGTTTTCGATGTTCGTTGGATCCGACCAGAATCCGAAGGGCCCTTCGCGACAGTTGGGCAGCGGCGCGGACCGCTGCACGCATCACGTAGATCAGTCATAACCGATTCTTCGCGCGACGAAATGTCGACCAGGAGTTCCGAGGCCTTTTGGATGAATTGCACGTCCGCGGATTCCCCCGCGTCGAAGAAGCAGTCCGCCACGGTCGACCAGAGAGTGGCGATTCGGTCCAACGCAATCGACGCTTTTTTGAGCTCCGCCAGAGAGGTCAACTCATGAGCCTCCAGCAAAAAGTCGCGGTATAGATTACGAAACAGCGCGCCGCCAGTACCGGCCCGCTCCATTAACATCGACGTTGTCTGGAAGTCTCGTTTGATATGATTGCTGGAAGCGAACCACTTCTTGATCTCACGGCTTGTTTTCAGGATGCCTTTGTAGGAAATGTTCGTGATCGGTGGATTCAGGTAGTCAGTCGCGTTATTCCAGATGGCTGTCACGACCACATCCGCTAACTCGTCAGGCTCGACCGCGCCGGAAATCCAGTACGACAAGTTCTTTGATGACATCGGGCCTTTCTCGCTTCGGGCACGGGCAAGGCTGTCCAACGAGGTTGTGACTTGGCCGCCCTGCTGATCCGTGTCGATCAAATAGGCAACCTCATCGTCGTAACCATAAAGAGCGACATAATGGCCGGCGAAATGTATGGGCGTTGAAAAGTAGTCCAGGTGGAAGCAATCGAGTTTGAGTCCGACCGGCGTATCCGCATCAATCAACCGAACGACGTTTTCCCAGGCTTTCTTGGTCGACGCCGTCTGCTGCACATTGAGCGTCAGATTCAGATTGCGGCAGATGTTAGCGGTCAGTAAATCGGGTTTGATGCGACCGCCAATGAACGGAAAGTCCATCGATTTCATGTTCCAAAAAATGTACCCGAGACCTTCGCCGAGACCAAAGAGCATTGGCTCGGAAAGCTCAATGCCAAGCTGATTGAGCAAACAGCCTGTCGCGGTTGTTTCGCAATGTTGCCCGGCAAATGGCTTGAACTCTTTTACGTTCATGTCGCGATCATTGGAGGTTGCGTCAATGTCGAGCGATCAGTTGGAGAGATCTGGCACCAACGAGATTACAAATCGGAATTGGCGGGTCTTGCTACAAGGTCCCACTGCATCCAGGCCGTTTTGGCAGAACCTTTCTTTGACGGGTTTCGCCCGGTCGTCCAAATGATTCTCGCGCCATCGAAGACATGCGAAATTTGACTCATGTGATTTGGAGTTTCTTGAATGCCTTTTGATTCGCTCGCTGCAATCGACCAAGTCATCGTGTTCGTCTGGCCATTCCAATTCCCAGATGCATGTCTAGTCTTTTTCCCACCTATCACCGCTGTGTAACTGTTGGCATCGGCATCGTATTGCATGATCCAGGTTCCGCGCACCCATCTCGGACAGGTGTACCGCTGATAGGCGAATCGCAACTCCAGGCAATTCGCTGTTTCGCGGCGCCGCACGGCAGCCAGATGTGCGCGGTTTTGATCGATCATCCAGTCGCCGCGGTAGTGATGGAGTTCCCCGATCTCTGCTCTTGCCGGACTGGTTATCAAAAATCCAAATATCGCGATGCAAACGACTAACAAACGCAGGTGCAAAATGTCGTGAATGAAGTTCCGGCGAGAGTTCGCGGTCATTGGGGCGTTCCCCATGATGTTTCCCGGTGATTGTTCGTTGTCGACATTGTAGCGTGAGGGAGCGATTTGGATCGGTGAATTCATCCCTTGCCGTTATCGACGACAGAACTAGCTGGACAATGCCACTTTGGGATTAGAACGTCATGTTTTCCCGTTCCGTTAGCCGCACGGCACTTACTTCACTCGCCCGCTAAAGGGCTGTCGGTCTCTCAGGTACCGGAGAGGGCGGCTTGTTTTGTTTGATGTTTCGTTTTTGGGCCAAGAACCCTCCCCGGCCGCGACGGCGTCCGAACCTCCCGCCGCGCGGGAGGGTGAATCAGAAATGTAAAGTAAGTGCCATCGCCCGTTAGCCGCACGGCGATAGCCGCGGTTCGTTGCGAGAACAATCAGAGCTATCG
>JABDKS010000025.1 GCA_013002105.1 Pirellulaceae bacterium
CGATTCCGGTTGTGTTGATGTCCGTTGCTTTCGGCCCATCTGGCGACATCCAACCAGTGTCGCGCCCACCGCTGCCCATATTCGGGGCGGTTGAGCAAGCCATCCATGCTTTGCGATTCGTTATCGACAGGCGGCAAGCCGAGCAGATCCAAAGACAACCGGCGGCCGAGTGTGTGCGGTGCCGCCTGTGCAGCATGTGTCAGTCCGAGTTCCTCGTGTTTGCGTTTCACAAACGCATCGACCGCGGTGCGCACCCAATCGACGTCTTTCACGACCGGTACGTTCGGCCGCTTGATCGGTTGAAACGCCCAATGATCGGTAACGGGAATCGGCGCGGGCAGCAAACCTTCGTCCCAGTCCATGCCTTCGTCGATCCAGGCCCGCAGCACCGTTAACTCTTGCTGGCTAAGTTTGTCACCCTCCGGTGGCATTTTGCCTTGCGCGGCCAATTGATACAGGCGGCTTTCGATGGCGTCGCGAGGCGCCGTTTGATTAATCGCTTCGTCCAACACGTCTAAACGCACACCTTCGATCGCCTCGTCACCAGCGTGGCACTCAAAGCACCTTGCTTTCAGAATGGGATACACATCCTGGGCGAACTGAACCGTTGGCTGTCGCGGAATCACAGGCTTGTCGGGCCGCGTGGGAAGGGGCAGTTTCAGAATTGCGTTCCAGCTACCAGCGATGTCGATGTCCCAAACTTCGATCTTGTCGCTTGATTCTGTTTTTGCGCCAGTGGAAAAACCGATCCAACGCACTTGCTGAATCGACTTGGCACTGGACGTCGAAGCGTCAGGTTTGAACTCGGCGCCGTTCTGCGGATCAACCCACAAATCCAATTGGTCGAACGCCTCTCTGGGGCCAGGCACCGACTTCCACAACCGGCCGACGACCAGATATTCTCGATCGCCCGTCAATTTGTCGGCAAACTTCTGCCCTCCGGGACCAAAGCGGATCATGAATCGATTTTCGTCTTCGAGCACATGGATCCCCAGGTTGGGAACGCCGGCACTATGCGTGCTCGCATCATTACCCTCAGAGTCGTCCATCCAAAGCACAAAGAACTCACCATCGTTCTCTGTAGGTGTATCGATCGAGTGGCGATCGTATCGAATTCGGTAGCGAACAAAGATCTCGTCACCGGAAAACGGTTCGCTGAGTTGCCGCCGTAGCGGATTGTTGCGTGTGCCCGTGCCGTTAATCTCAAATCGCTGTGTGGCAAAACCGTCGCGCTTCCACGGTTCACTTAACATCGGTTCGACGGCATGGCAGACGCTGGCGAGCGAAAAAGCAATCAGTATTGACGCGACTTTGTACATCGCAAGGCGTTCCAAATGAGGTCGGGACACTCATCTTAACCACAGTCAAAACCGTTGTCCCGGTTACCTAATGATTCGCCGGTACAAATTGTCTGCGACGCGGATCCTTGGTCTGGTCAAGCTCGTGGTCCAATCGTTTGGACAGACTCGTTCGTTGGTCGCGATAGATTGGATCTTTCGCGACGTTGTTCAATTGATCCGGATCGGACTTCAAGTCATAAAGCTCCTCCGGTTCAGGAACGCCGAATGCCAGTCGGTTCAGTCGCGGAGACGCCTTCTGATGTCGGCGTAACCATTGCTTGGTCGGCGACGGATCACAGTTAAACGAAAACGCTGGAGCAGTCGTAGGCCACGGCGTAGTAGTGAAGTCGTAATTTGGTAGCTCGCCTTTGCCCACCCCCATATCCCATGTTTGCGGAGCGTGATTGCGAACGTACAGGAAGTCGGTGGTTCGGATGGCACGTGCCGGCCACGATTGAACGTGGCGTTCTCGGCCCGTGAAAATATGATCACGATTCGCGTCAATCCAACCCGATGGCTGGGCTGTTAATTGCCTGATCAATGACTGACCCGTCATGTCTTTCGGCACCGTTAGTCCGGCTGCCTGCAAAATGGTCGGAGCGAGATCAGTCAAGGAAACAAAATCCTGGACCGTTCGTCCCGCGATTACTCGCTGGCCCCAG
>JABDKS010000038.1 GCA_013002105.1 Pirellulaceae bacterium
TATTTCTGGGGGTCCCGCTCCCAATTTCGCTCTGGACCTTCCAATTCACGCAGCACACCTTCCAAGAGCATGATCTTGCTAGCCTTGTCATAACCGACTTCGCTCAGCGCCGCCCGCAACAACCGCAGCGCGGAGGTGCGCTGCGCACTGTTCATATCCCGCAGTGCCAGTCCCTTGCGTGTTTTCTTGGGGATGAAATGCCAGTCGACTCGCTTATCGCTGTCGTAGGGCATCACCGCCTTGGTCTTTTGCTCGTCGTCCAGAGAACTGAGAAACGAATCGGCGAACGTTTTCATCTGCACGCCGGGAGGATCGCCCACTTTCAGGCCAACTGCCAACAAGGCGACAAAACAAACGGATGCGACAACGCCGTATCGAACAAGACGCATGGCGGAATACTCTCAACAGAATGGGAGGGCGGGCAGGAAGGAAGCCGCACATCTTAGGAGAGAATCACCGCGACTGCAAAAGGCCTGTCGCTGACTCGGTACGATCGCCCGACGATTCACTCTATTCCTGTCGCCAGTGCTTTACCTGACAACGATCAACCAAACAGAATTTCTTCGGTTGGTTCGGTGCCTGTGTCGGTCCGGCCTCGGAGTACGCCGATCTTCTGCAAAATCAAACGCGTGACGAATGCGGGATTGGTGGTGAAATATCGCTTCCACAATCTTCCTGGCTCACGTGTCAGTCGGTACAGCCACTCCAAACCACGCTTCTGCATCCAGGGCGGCGCCTGAGCCAACATTCCGGCGTGAAATGCAAACGCCGCACCAACAGCGATCAACGGCATCTCCAGTCGGTCGCGCATTTCGTAGGCAAAGATTTCTTGTCGCGGGCAACCCAGTCCCACAAAGCACATTTCCGCGCCGCTCTGGTTGATTTCTTCGGCCAGTTCGTCACGTTCGGCCGGCGTCAGCGTGCGAAACTTCGACGCCCGCCGACCAGCTATTTTCAAACCATCAAACCGTTCGCAAAGCCGATTGGCAAACTGATCCAACATCTCTTCGGTCGCACCAAACAAATAAACCGGCACGTCCTGCTTGGCAGCCGCTTGGCATAATCGCAATGTCAACTCGGGTCCGTAAACACGGTCCTCCAATTCACAACCATGTAACCAGTTCAACGCCCAACGCACCGGCTGTCCGTCGGGACAGACCAAATCGAACTGGTTCAATCGATAGTTATGCGACTTGTCGCTCACGCCCGTCATCACACCGTGAACGGCCAGGGCGGTAACCGCCATCGACTGCTTGGCTTTGCCGGCGCGGATCACTCGGTCGACCGCAGCGTCATAGTCAATCGCGTTGACATCGATCCCCAAAACGCTGTGCTTGCCCTTATCAATCATCTTAAAGTTCCTCGCTACCTGTCGAGCCAACCGGCAAGACATCTTGTTGGTGGCCACCTGAGGTCGCGGTCTCACCGGTCGATAGACGTTGATTCGGATCGACACCGCAATCCAATAACGCGACCTGATCGATCATGCACCGAACATCGAACATTTCACTGTATTTTTTCAACGCCCAGCGGACGATTCTCAGCTTGTCGGCGCGGGTCATGTTCATCGCCGGAAAGTACGCCATATCGGCGTCGTCTTCTCGTCCCATGAAATCGGGCGGATGCAATAACAATGACGGCGACGTACCGGTCAGCCGGCACAATCGCAGGGCGGTCGAAAAATACGTTTTCGCGGCAAGCGTCGAAAAACTGGCCAGGTACGTGAAATAGCTGAAGTGAATGGGTGTCCGCGTAAACGGCATCACCGTCACGGGAACTTCCCACAATTGGTGTCCATCGACGGATCGCTGATAAGGCCGATTGGGATTCCGCATCGACTTGAATCCACCATACAGTCGCTTGGCCTTCTCTCGCTGTTCGCCCTTGAGTTTGGTTCGCATCAAAAAGACCGCCCGAGCGATCGGGGCCATCGACGTTGGGAAAATCGATGCGTCATAGACGTAATCGTTTTTGGCCAATAACGTCAGCACCTGATCGGGACAGCTGAACCCTGGGCCGCGAAAACCCAGCGGACGTCGATTCAAAACACTG
>JABDKS010000070.1 GCA_013002105.1 Pirellulaceae bacterium
CCGGCGCTTACTTGGCTCACAATTCGATTCCTGTTCAATTCACCGACGAAGACTTTGACCAAGTGGTCACCGGTAACTTCGTGACCAAAGTCATCTACCTACCAGATCCCGATTTCCAAGGTCCTGCTTTGGCCGGTATCGATACCCTGGTCAGCACTCGACTGGATCCAGGCGTCGACCCAATCGTCGAAGCCGACCGTCGTGGTTCGATTCTTGCCATCATCCGACTGGGTGACAAAGACATCGAAATGCCCGGCACCGATCGACTCGGTGGCATGGGTGGAGCAATGATGGGCCCACCCATCGCTGGCTTGCCGGCACCTTTCGCCCTGGCGATGACCGAAGGCTGTGGTGGACCGTTTCAGTGCAAAAGTAGCGACGGTGCTTGTGGACCTGGTGGATGTGGCCCCGGCTGCTCGCCAACACCTGGACAATTGCCCGGCATGATCTCCGGTGTCAACGCACCTCAATACGGCATGCCAATGAGCGGAACACCGATCGGATTGCCTGGACCACCCCACATCCCAATGGGACACCCAGCATCGTTGACCAAACACGTGATTCGCAACCATACCCCGATGCACATTCCACGCCCCGTGGACACGATGAAAATCGATGTGCGTCACCAGCCCGGCTACAGCTATCCCAATCCTGTCAGTCGAGTGCGAATCACCGAACAGAATATCCATCCGGGTGTTCCAGCCGGTCGCGGGCTGTACCAGCACAGCAGCCAAGCCGTCGATCCCAACTGCCGGCCGTAAAACGCCAGCGGGGGAGAAGCACGAGAAACAAAACGCGGCGTAGATCGATTCCATCTCGCCGCGTTTTTTCCTATCCAAGTCATCACCCGATTCCAAACAGTTCATCGAACAACCGTGGATGATCTGCGTCGGGTAACCAACACCTGTCGATTTCTATTTCGGCAATACCACGATTGAAAAGATCGGTGATGCGACGCGAAAACCTGTCACGACGATTCACAATCACCGCGATGACCGTCCCGGCCATTGCCGCGATGATATTCGTGTGGACATGCTGCCAATCGCAGGCGGCCGAACCGTCTGAGTTCTTGCCGCCACACGGGCAACATTCGCTTTATTCCGCAGACATGCCGGCAGGTGTCGTCGGTCAGGCTCGCTTGAATCGTCGTGGTCCAGTCGCCAACTACTTCCAGCCCGTCGCATTCAGTGGACCACCGGGTGTTCGTTTTGCACTACCCAACGGTGCGAACATCAGCGAGAGCGAAGAAAACTTGATGGCAGGACTGTTGATCGGTTCGGTCTATCGATTCCAAATCTCCGGCATTCCGCAACAGGAAGGCGCCGAACTGTATCCGACTGTGGAGCTGATTGACCGCACGTATCCGCCGCAGGGATTGGCGACCCTGTATCCGATTCCGATCAAGATCGACGAAACCGACATGCGGGCGGCATTGGACGGACATTTGGTGACGCGAGTGGTCTATTTGGAAGACCCACAAACCGCGCTGCCGCTGGAGCAAACCGCTCAACAAGCCAACGTGATGGACATCGCCCAGCATCAGGACGCACTGAAGGTTGCCGACCGCTTTGGTCGACCCGTCGCGATCATTCGCATCGGTTCGCTGGCACCACCGCGTGCACCGTCGTTGATGCCACAGTTTTACTTCGGTTTCCCAAGCTGGGCGCCAATTTTCCAAACCGAAAAGTAGTCGAGTTCACGATGCGTTCTTTTGCGAGCCGTTCCACGCTTGTCGTTGTTTGCGCCCTACTGGCCGCAGGTTGCCAAACGGCTGCGCACAATCAGGGTGGTCTTACCGTGCCGCCAACGCAGTCGTCCAGCACGCCGCAAACCAGTTCTGCGATGATGCCCGGCCAAAGTAACGCGGCCAACCCGGGGGCGCCGATCGCGCAGGTTGGCTACAACGGTCCGATCGATCCGCAGGTGCCCCCCCAATACGCCACAGCCCGAGGACCGATGCCTGCGGGAGCTCTACCGATTGGTCCCGGTCCATTGCAGTCACTGCCAATGCAGTCCAGTCAGTTCGCACCCACTCAGGCAAGTCCCGCCGGATACCGACCGATCGCCAGTGCGTTGGTGCATACCGGTCAAGGCGGACCGATCAGAAACACAATCAACGCTGTCGGCGGGCAAATGCACGCCGGGTGTCAATCGTGCGGCAACGGTGGTTGCCAAAGTGGTGATTGCGAAAACACGCAACCATTCGGTTATGTCGAAATTGCGCCCCAGGGCTGGAATGCGTATGGCGTCGATCCGCAGGAATTTATTTGTGACGGCGGCGACAATCCGCCC
Organism: Pirellulaceae bacterium; assembly: GCA_013002105.1. The sequence goes on from JABDKS010000070.1 coordinate 2,293, forward strand.
GAAGCAAAATTGACGCAAACCGATCAAATCGTCGGCCTGCAACCCGAAGACACAGTCGTGCATTACACCAGTGATGCGGGCGACATCGAATTCCAAGCCAGCAATCGTGTTTGTGTTTATTCGCCCCGATTCGCATCGATCCGAAAAGTAACCCAAGCGATCGCGGGCGAAAAGGTGGTCGGTTCGTCGCTGGTTGATCGACCGGTCGGTCCAGGGAGATTCGAAGTCGACCTGGGCGGTTTAGTGATGCAAGACTCCCTGGAACTCGGGCACGCCGACGTGGCTCGTGGACTCGATTCGCTTCGTGATCGAAACCGAGGCGTTCGTGTCGAAGGTGACTGGGCACCGGTTTCCAGCAGCAACGTGCTGGACGTTTTGGCGACGATTTCGAATCTTCAAACCGGCGAGATGGCCGACGAACAGATCGCGTTGCTGCAAGAAGGCGCCAACGCCGCGGTCGCTTGGACCATCGGCGAATCGGTCGAAGTCGCCGTGGAGGACATGAGGGCACCAGTCATCACACGTGATCAAACGCTTGATGCCTTCACCGTCTATGAATTCCCTGATGCAGGACGATTGCGGATCGTCAAGATGGCCGACAAGGAGCACGCTCCGTCGGGCGACGAAGTTGGATTCGCGATTCGGGTTCAGAACGTAGGTGATTCCGCCGTGAATCAAGTGGTCATTACGGACAACTTGATCACGCGAATGGAGTATGTACCCGACAGTCAAGAATCGGATCGGGAGGTGGAATTCACCACCCACGCCAATTCCGGCCAATCGCTACGCCTGCAGTGGGAACTCAAAGAACCGCTGAAGGTCGGTGAGAGTTTGCTGATCGAATTCCGTTGCAAGGTGCGATAAAAACGGCTCGCCAAAGAAACGGGCGTTTCGACGTGACGGATTCACCCGGATCGTCGTTTCTCGCAGGCCAGTTCGTCGCTCGTAGGCCAGAACCTGTCCTGGCAAAGTCGCAGCTGGACAGGTCGTGGCTTACGCGACTGCCCCTGGCGACTGCGAAACTGCGTTGTTCTCTGCATCGGCTGCCGGTCCAAGGACTATAATTCGTCCCACCAATTGGCTTCATTCATTCGCCTCTCTTTTTTGTCTCGCTGCGGTTTCCCGTCATGATGATGCGTTGGACGATTTGGTCACTTGCCGTTTTGATCGTCGTTGGTATTGGCTGCCGCCGGTACCGCAAAGACCTGGACTATGACTACGACGTGGTTCAGACATGGGAAGTCGACGCACTGCAGTACGGTTCGATCGTCCAGTTTGAATCGGTGTTCTGGGAACCCGACGACAGCGCCTCATTGCGCGAACTGATTATAGAAAAAGAAATCTGTTCGGGCCGCTCCGTTTTGGAAATCGGCACGGGCACGGGACTGATTTCGATTCTGTGTGCGCAAAACGACGCCGACTCAGTGGTGGCGACTGAGATCAACCCGGCTGCGGTCGCTAACGCCAGGTATAACGCCGCGATGCTTGCCGACGGGTTGTCGATCGAAGTGCGACAGGTGTCTGAAAAAACACCGGGCGCTTATTCGGTGATTCGTGACAAAGAACGCTTTGACTTGATCTTGTCCAATCCGCCTTGGGAAGACGGCAAGATCGCCAAGCCGGCAGACTACGCTTTTTATGATCCTGATTTTGCGTTGATGGACTCCTTGCTCGATGGGCTCCCCAAACATCTCAATCCCGGTGGTCGGTGTTTGTTGGCTTACGGTCACGTCCCGGCGATCCAGCGTTTGCAAGCCGCCGCCAAAGAGCGCGGATACCAAATCGAGGTCTTGGACGAGCGAGAACTCAGTGAACTTCCCCAAGACTTCCTGCCCGGAATGCTGGTCGAGATCCGTCTTCCGCTGGCGGGGTCACGTCAGGCTGACGCGACAAAAAGTCAACCATCGACCGCGGCGAACACCGAACCGAGCACACCAAATGATGTTCCATTGGAGTCGGAATCTGACGTGGTGGGTCAATAAGTCGTCTTAGCGACGTGGGTGGGCGCCGCTATGGGAACGTGATGGCGCAATCGGAGCCATAACGAGGCATCATCGCCCTACGCGTTGCTGAGGATGGTGTCAAGCAGCAAAATATTCTTTGCAAAAGGTGCTCAAAAGGTGGCTTGATTTGGCTTGCGAACCGTGACTGTGCGTCACTAACATGAATTCATCTCACGACGTCTTTATTCATTATTATTTCAGTCGGTTGCAACTTTGTTTCTGATTGCGTCGTAATGACTCCCATGCAGCGGGATGGTTTCGAATGATCCACTACACCTGCGATCGATGTAAACGACAGATCGATACGGCAAGCCAAACACGGTACGTCGTTAAGATCGAAGTCCAGACGGCTCCAGAAGAATTTTCAGCGGAGCTGGAAGACGACGTCGATCACCTTTCTGAACTGCATCAGATTTTGGAGAACCTCAGTGACGAGGATCTGCAAGATACTGACGATGAAGCTTGTCAGTTGGGATCTTACGATCTCTGTCCTGACTGCCATCAGCAGTTTCTCAAAAATCCTCTTGGTCGCGATGCGATGCTCGCGATTGGATTCAGCAACAACTAGTTGCACCATCGCAATCCATGCTTGGACCAGCGACACGAACGACGGTTAACCATCATTCGTTAGGTCGCTACCGCTTGCGACTTCACCAGTCAGCGTCTGCTGTGCATGATCGTCACTACCGGTGAGCGATGCGAATTGATCTCGCGCGTCGTGGTAATCCAGCGCTGCCACACGGATGTCCATCGGCAAGCGGCTAATCTCACGATCCAGATAGGGATCGGCATGACCGGTCAACAAACGCGTGATCCATCCATCCGATGGTCGCGGTGAATCGAGATCCAATTTCGCAGCAACGTGTCGCAACATGGTCGAAAGTGTTTGCGGCGACCCGGTGATGCGATGTTGTTGACTGAGTTGACGAAGCTTATGCTCGGCATCGGCAACTTCGTTGGCCAATTGAGCGGCGCTGCTGTCGCCGCTACGGTGCGCCGCGACCACGAACTTGGCGCCTCCCAAGGTTTTGACTTGTTTGTCCCAGCCGGCAAAACCCCGTTGCATCGATTGGGCTCTGACCGTGACATCAATCAAGCCACCTCGCCATTGCTTGGGGACACGCAACGTCAGCTTGAACGACTTTTCACCTTCGAGCACTTGTTGCGAGGTCCATCGCAATTTGAAATAGACGCCGCGTCCGCGATTGATGGATCCCGATGCGGTGACCGCTTGGACCGCCGCGATCTGGTTGAACTGTCTGGATTCGATTTGTTTGCTGCCGCTGTCGGCACCGATGCTGCCGTTGGCAGTGTTGCCGTAGTGACCCTCCAAGGACAGGCCCAGCGATTTTGACTTTTCCGCCGTCGTCTTGATTTGGATGGGTCCGTCGATGTGGCTTGCCAACTCCGTTCGTGGGGCGTAGTCCGCAATTTGGACCGCGCGGTCGCGTGGCTGGCACAGAACCAGCCACTGATCGATCTGAGGCACCGAGGGTGACGCGATCAACGACGATAACCGTAGATCACAGACCACTAACGTCGGATCATCACCAGCCGCGACGGCGGGGATCGTTCGCGGCAGGTCGAAATGGATCACCGGTTCATCGGCAAAGGTCGCCGCAGACACAACACTGGCCAATGTCAGGGCGACGGACAAGCGAAAACTTGCTGCGAGGTGATACGCTGAGATGAAATACATGGCGAGCTCCTTTTTGGGCGAACACAAAACAGGTCCGTCGTCGCCAAACACGTTGCGATGGATAAACACCGTGCAATGGATGTTGGGCGTCGGGAACGGGCCTGCTCGAGTCATACAAGACATTCCGAATTGTCTTGCCGGATCATCCGGGATCAAACGAGCGTCGTTGGATCTCCGCTTCCGTCCCAGGAAGGGGCTCGCGAACGACGTCCTGGGTCGTGACGTCGTCGCGGCGACTCAAAGATACGTCGCCGCAGGGCGTCGGCAAGCGGACGATCGCCACCGCGATCAGCGGCTCCGTGATGCGTCGGGTTTGTGAAACACCAGCGTCGATCGATAGGCTCTACCGCGGCGAGGCGTGAAACAAATCTAGCTGTGCATCCGGGGCAGATCACTGCCCTTTGCCAAGATGGCGGATTCTTGGGCGGACAGTTGGTCCAATCGCCGGCGCACTTCTTCACGCGAGGCAAAATGTTCGGCCAAGCGGACGTAGGTGGTGTGATGGCGGGCTTCGCTCTCGAAAAGCCCAGCATAGAAATCAGCCAACTCGTTATCGCGTGGTCGCACATGGGACGCAAGCAAATGAAAGCGTTCGCAACTGCGGGCTTCGATCAGTGATGCGATCAAGAGTCGATCGACCGCCCGCATCGGCTCTTTGGTGGTGACCAGTCCATTGAGTTCGCGACCGTAGTGCCCGCTGGCGAGACGCCGAAAGGGAATCTTCCGCTCGTCCAGGATTTCCAGAACCATGTGAAAGTGTTCCAGCTCTTCTTGAATGATCACCGACATCTCGCGACAAAGGTCACGGTTTTCGGTGTAGGCATTCATCAAATTCATCGCCGTCGACGCCGCTTTGCGTTCGCAATGCGCGTGATCGAGCAATATCTCGTCCAGATTCTCATCCACTTGATGGAGCCAGCGCTGCGTCGATTCGCTCTGCAAATGCAACATGAAATTCGTTGGGGGCAGTGAGGGACTTGCTGAGCGTGTCAACGCGGCGGGTTATTCGGCAAAAAGTGCCTTGGCGAACGACGCGGCATCGAACGTAGCGATGTCATCGATTCCTTCGCCCAATCCGACGAACTTGACGGGCAATTCAAACTGTTCGCGAATTGGCAGAATGACGCCACCCTTGGCCGAACCGTCCAATTTCGCCAGCACGATGCCGGTACACCCGGCGGCTTCGCTGAATCCGCGGGCCTGACTGATCGCGTTTTGGCCGGCGGTCGCGTCCAGCACAAGCAGGACCTCATGAGGGGCGTCGTCGACTTTTTTGCCGATCACGCGGCGGATCTTGTCCAACTGCTGCATCAGGTTTGATTGTGTCTGCAGTCGCCCGGCGGTGTCGATGATGGCGATGTCGGCTCCGGTCTCGATCGCTTTCTCGACCGTTTGATAGGCCACGCTGGCCGGGTCGGCCTCAGGTTTGCCGGTGACAATGTCGCAACCGATTCGGCCCGCCCAGACCGTCAGTTGTTCAACCGCGGCGGCGCGAAACGTATCGCCGGCCCCCAACACGACTTTGTGTCCCGCTTTGGAAAGATGGTTGGCGAGTTTGCCGATCGAAGTTGTTTTGCCGCTTCCGTTGACTCCGACGACTAAGATAACCGTTGGTGCATGTTCGGCGATTTGAATCTCGGCGAATTCTTGTTCCAGCATCGATTGCGTTTGCGCCGTAATCGTCTCCAGGACTTCCTCCAACTGGACGACTCGGCCTCGCAGGCGTTTGGCGGCATCGTCGCGAATTTTTTCTGCCGGTCCCGTTCCCATGTCGGTGCGGATCAATCGAGCGAACAGCTCGCCCAGGAAATCGTCGTCCACCAATCGACCTTCGCTTTTGAACAGGTCACGGATGTCGGTGTTCAGCGCTCGACGTGTCTTCTGCAGGCCCGCACGCATCTTGGAGAACAGGCCGCCAGAGGACTCCGCGGCTTCGGCGGCCGGCGCTGATTCCACTGGCTCGGGCGCGGGGGCAGTTGGTTCCGCAGCGGCAGGTGATTCGTCGTCCGCTGCGGATTCCGTGGCGGCGACCTGCCCGGTTGTATCGTGTGAATCGGTTACTGATGTCGATTCCGGTGCTTCGACCTTGTCGGGGCCGGTGACTTCGGGTGCTGGATCGACGGGAATGTCCGTTTTTTTCTTCGAACGCCAAAAGGCCATAATATCACTCAGATTGGGAGAACTTCGCAAAGTGCCTGCAGGGCACACGCAATGTCTGTGTCAGCACCGGCGTGCGATCATCGATCGACGCCGACGCGGTTTGGATACGCCGGTCAACCAGTTGGTCACCAGGAATACCGTCAATCCACGTGATTTTGCACCAATTGTCCGCGGTCGGGTAGGCCGAGCCAATCGACGTTTCGGCCAGTCGGCGGTATTCGCTGGCGCACCACCGATCGGAACGACCATTCGTACCGGTGCAACCCGAACAATTGGTGCCTGATGCAAAGCTTTCGTTGCCGGAAACACGCGAATAACGAGCGCGATGCCTACGATGTGTACCAGTGGCACCGCGAATCGCAAATTGCTGGCTACTTGATGCTAAATCCAGCGCCTGTTCGCTAACTGGCTCCGATATCACCTCCTGACGACAGAGCAGCAAGCATGATGTCGGACCAAAGCGTGAAATTCGGCTGCGGCCAAAAGTGGCAGGCGGATAACGGCAGGCGAGAACCACTTATCACGCTCCGAGCATGTTGCGGAGGCAATGCCTCCCATCACGTGTCTTTTTCGAAAGCCACAGTGCAAGCTGTTTCTATGCCCTGCAGAAATACCCAAGTACGGAAATTCGGGAGTTAATACAAGCAATGAAGCTTACAAAATTTGCTTTAGCCGCTGCGATCGCCTGCGTCAGCTACACTGGCACGGCCTTCGCGGACAATGGACAAGTTCGATTGGTATCGGGCTGCGCAGCATCAGCGTGTGCCGCTGATCCTTGTGGATGCGGCCAGCCAGTATGCGGATGCGAAACAGTTGCGGCCGCAGGATGTGCCGACGCTGGTTGTGCAGCAGCCGGTTGTGACGCTGGCTGTGCAACAGCCGGTTGTGACGGCGGTTGTGCCGCAGCAGGATGTGACGGCGGTTGTGCCGCAGCAGGATGTGCCGGTGGATGTGACAGCGGATGCGGTGGCGGATGTGCCCTCGGCGGATGCGGAATCATCTCCAGCCGTTTGAATGACTGCTGCCTGGGTGACCAATGGTCACTCTTTGGCGAGCATTGCGGTTGGTCCGCTGGTGGTTGGTTGTCCTTTGGACATCACAGCAAGGGCAACGGCCTGTTCAACAGCCGTCCCGACGAACTGCAACTGCATCAGGGTTGGCTCTGGGCCGAAAAAGCCGTTGACGGCAGCTGCGGACTCGATCTCGGTGGTCGCATCGACTACCTGTACGGTACCGACAGCCAAGACACCCAAGCATTCGGAACCGACCCCAGCGGTTGGGATAACGATTGGGACAATGGTGCTGACTACGGCCACGCGATGCCACAGCTGTATATGGAAGCCGCTTATGGAGACATGACGGTCAAGGCTGGTCACTTCTACACCATCATCGGGTGGGAAGTCGTGCAAGCTACCGGTAACTTCTTCTACAGCCACGCATACACCATGTACAACAGCGAGCCCTTCACCCACACCGGCGTTTTGGGAACGTTCAACTTGAGCGATGACCTGAGCGTTTGGACTGGTTACACCATGGGTTGGGACTCCGGTTTCGACGACAATGGCGATAACTTCCTGGGCGGATTCTCGGCCACCTTGGCTGATAACATGAGCCTGACTTACGCAACGACCATCGGTCGCTTTGGCGAAGCTCGCTTCAACGGTGTCGAAAAAGGTTACATGCACTCGATCGTCTTGGACGTCGCAGTCAATGATAGCGTTCAGTACATCTTCCAAAGCGATTTGCTGGATACCGAAGACAACACCGGAACTGCTGTTCGTGAAACGTTCGGCATCAACCAGTACTTGATCAAGACAATCAACGATTGCTGGTCGGTCGGTGGACGATTCGAGTGGTGGAATGCCGAATTCGGCGGAACCGGAGACAGCGATGTCTACGCTCTGACTTTGGGCATCAACCACAAGCCTCACGCCAACATCATGGTGCGTCCTGAAATCCGCTGGGATTGGGATGACGATGCAATCACTGGCCTGGAAGATGGTGACGAGCAGTTCACATTCGGAACGGACACGATCTTCTTGTTCTAAACCTCAATGCTATCGGGCAGGCACTGAATGCCAGGGGCAGGCCGTGCTTGACCCGATCGCACTGAAAGACAACGAAAGCCGGTTGCTACCAAATGGTAGTGACCGGCTTTTTTCGTGCGCTCGTCGGAGACTCCCCCTGACCGTCACACCTTAACAAGATCGGACCATTCGGAGGATTGCGGTCGTATGAATCGAGCAGATCGCATCGAGTTTGACGAATATCCGGCCCGATACCTCCTTTCAGCAATTGGACTCGATGCGGCGTTACGCGTTTGAATCGCGTGCTGCTCGCCGCTGACAAAAATCAGTTGAACGACATGGCGGTGTGAACTGACCATCAATTGCAATCATTTAGAAAACAGGCTCGATGCTGCCGACCATAGAGAGCCGGCCGAGCGAAAGTATTCGTCATGGATGGGGGTCCAACGAAAATGAAGTTATCAAAATTAGCCGCCTTGGCGATGCTGCTGGGAACCGTTTCTGCGGCCAGCGCGCAAAGCCAACAGGCACCCTACCAGCCCGCTGGTATCCAACAAAACAACGTGGCTCAAGTCAACTGCTGTGCGGGGCCCGTTTGTGGCTGCGAAGTGACCTGTGCGGCACCGCCGACTTGCTCGGCACCACCGCCTTGTCCACCAGCACCGGCTTGTGGTTGCGAGATGGCTTGCCCACCAGGTGCCTGCTGTGCAGAACCCACCTGTGCCGCGCCGACGTATGCCGCACCTGGTTGCGGATGCGAATACTCCTGTGACGGTGGTTGCGACTCGGGCTGCTTCGGCGGCGGTGGTTGCGCGATCGGCAGTTGCCTCGGCGGCGGCGGTGGTGGCTGTGGACTTGGCAGTTGTCTCGGCGGCGATTGCTGCTTGGGCGATCCCTACACGCTCTTTGGCGAGTACGAAGGCCTGAGTGTCGGTGGCTGGGTGTCGATCGGCTACCACAACAAGGCTCTGCCGTTCCTGTTCAATTCTCATCCCGACCAAATCAACGTTCATCAGACTTGGTTGTACGCCGAAAAAGTGGCTGATGGCTCCTGCGGCCTCGGTCTCGGTGGACGGATCGACTACGTCTACGGCGTCGACGCACAAGACACCCAAGCATTCGGCATCGACGATGACCATTGGGACAATGCCTGGGATCACGGCATCTACGGCAGTGCCATGCCACAACTGTACGTCGAAGCCGCCTACGGCAACACGTCGGTGAAATTCGGACACTT
>JABDKS010000085.1 GCA_013002105.1 Pirellulaceae bacterium
GGTTGACTTTGACCGCAACGGAACGTTCGATTTGGACGAACAGGTGGTCGCCAACACGGCGGTCGTCAACGGCGTCAACTTGGTGACATTCTTTCCGCCAGCTGATGCACCGGCCGGTGATACATGGATGCGTGTTCGCGTCAGCGAATCGGGTAACTTGACACCCACTGGCGTCAGCGTGGGTGGTGAAGTCGAAGACTTTGAAATCTCCGTCTTGCCAATCGCATTGCCGGAGCCCAAGGACGACATCTACGACGCGGTCGAAGACACCCTGTTGGTCGTCGACGCGTTGAGTTCCCAAGACAATTTGTTTGACAATACTCGCGGCGACATTGCCGACGTTGGTCTGAGCAGCCAAATCCTACCCGTGCGATACTTCGTTGGCACGCAGCCAAGTAACGGTACGTTGACGGTAACAAACGAATTGGCGGGTGAATTCACTTACCTACCGAACCCCGATTTCTACGGCGAAGACACGTTCACCTACCGTTTGAGCACGCAGCAAAATGCGGGACCCGGTTCACCGGCCACATCGACGTTTGCAACCGTGACGATTAACGTGTCACCGGTGAACGATCTCCCAGGTGCCCAGCCACAGTCCTTTACCGGTGTGGAAGACACGACGCTGGTGATCACCGAAGCGGAATTGCTGGTCGGTTCGACCGGTCATGCGAATCCTGCGATTACAGTCGCGCCGCAAGACGAATCGGATCAGAACTTGCGAGTTTCATCGATCAGCGCCGGTGGTGTGACGATCAGTAGTGCCAATCCTGGCACGATGGCGACGACCACCGAGGGCGCGACCATCAGCGCTCTGTTCGACGGCAGCGGGTTCATCACGCAGGTGAATTATCAGCCAGCCTTGCATTTCAACAGCGACAACCTGCCGTTGCCCAACGGTGACGATCGCTTGGACGCTTTCACTTACACGGTGCAAGACGACGGAGTGTTGATCCTGGACGATGGATCCACGTTTGGTGGTCCCATGAATCCGCTTTCGGCAAGCGAGACAGTCAGCGTGCGTGTCGCGCCGACCAACGACGCACCCGATTTGGCTACCGAAACGGTCTCGATGACCGATCCGGATTACTTGAATTACTACGCGACGATCGGTGCCACCGCACCGACTCCGACCGAAGATGTCCAAATTGTCATCCCGGCGGATTTCCTGACTTCCAACGATGTTAGCGGTCCGGTCGATGCGGATGATGAGATCACATTTGTTCGCAACAATGACGGACCTGTCCGAGTCGTCGACGTATCGATGGTCGATCCGTCCAAGGGGCAGATCACGTTGCAAACCAACGGTGACATCCTGTTCGTCCCGGCCAATGATGTTTACGGGCTGGTCGAGTTTAACTACGTCGCCGAAGACGTCGGCTTTGACGAAGCGGCCGATGGGACTCGCACCGCGGCGCCGCTGCGAACCACCCAAACCTCGTCGATTTTCTTAGAGCCGGTCAATGACCAACCAGTCGCCTTTGACCGCTTCCTGACGATTGACGAAGTCGTGGAACCGGATGCTCCCGCCGTGCTGACGTTCACCGCTGGTGATTTGATTGTGGGCGGCGGAGTCAATCTGGGATCGCCGATCACGATTAACGGGACCAACATTACGGTGCCTGATGGTGCCACGATGGTTGATGGCGAAACATTGACGATCACCGGAATCGATGGTCAGCAGCGTGTCGTGGAATTCAACACGTCCGGTACGGCGTCGATTGGAACGGACGTCTTGGTGATTTTCCAAACGACCGATACCGCATCGATCATTGCCGGAAACCTGGTATCGGCATTGGGTGCTGACGGCGGTGGCGGTGTTGCCGTCGCTGACACGGTGTCGTTCTTGGAAGTAGCGTCAATCGCGACAGATACGTTCGCGACAGGTGTGTCGTCCAACTCGGCAGCGATTACCGTTCCCGACGGGGTTGCATTGACCGGTGGCGAAACGGTCACGGTTTCCGATAGTGATGGCCGCAGCGTTGTCTTTGAATTCTCCGAAACCGGATTCTCCAAGAGCAACGCGGATGCGTTGGTACCCTTTACCGATGCGGACACGTCCGCCACCGTCGCGGCATCGCTGCAGACAGCTTTGGCCAACAATGGATTCGGCAGCACGACGATGGCAGGCGCAGGAACTGAGTGGGTCGTTCAGTTTGTCAACATTCAAACCATCTCGATTGATGGCGGTGCATCGTCACAGTTGGCTCGTTCAGGCAATATCCTGACGGTCCCAGACGGAGTGAATCTGGTCAACGGCGAGACGATTTCGTTGGATGATGGATTTGGCAATGTCAGCGTGGTCGAATTCAACACGACCGGCACGCCGGCGGCGGGAACCGATCACTTGGTCACGTTCGCCGCGACCGACCTGGCGGATGCAATCGCGACCAATCTGCAGAACGTGCTTCGCGCCGCTGCCTTTGGCGTCACCGCCAATGGTGCCGATGTCACATTCGCCGCGGTGGTCAATGCGGTCGATGCACCGCCGGTTACCTCGGTGGTCACTACGCCGTCGTCGATCACAGTGCCCGATGGCAGCTTATTGGTCGACGGCGAATTAGTCGGCATTACACTGGCCGATGCTTCCACCGTGGTGGTTGAATTCAACACCACTGGAGTAGCGAGTGCCGGATCGCAGTTGGTGGTGCAATACACCGCCGTTGATTCCGCCGCCGCAATCGCGGGCCGACTACAAGCCGCGTTGCGTTCGTCCGGATTTGCCGCGACGGCCACGGGTGATACGGTCGATTTTGTGACCGTTGACACGGTTGTGGTTGCCGAGGTGCCGAATGTGGCAGGCGACTTCGCGGGTAATCTGCCTGCTCCGTTCAACGAGAGCGAACAGACCTTGCGTGTGGTTGCCTTCAACACGGCCAACGGCACGATTGATGTCGCGTTGGATGGCGACGGTGTTCACACGTTGACAACTACTGCTGGTGGAGTCCTGACGGTTGAATTTGTCGGCGGAGCCTTCACGACCGGTAGCTACGCACCACCGATCGATTACAACGAACTGGCACCGTTCCAACCCAAAGACTTCTTTACTTATACGATCGAAGACGACGGGCAGACAACCATTCCGAGCACCAATAGTGTTCGGGATCTGGCCGATGAACGGTCGCTGTTCCCGGCCACGGTCACGATCACGGTCACCGAGACCAATGATACGCCTCGGTTCACGACGCCGACCGAGATCAACATCTTGGAAGATTCGTTTGGGCAGACGGTTCCTGGCGTGATCTCCAATGTCTTGCCATCACTGGCGACCGCGCTGGATGAAACGAGCACACAAACGGTTTCGTTCGAGATTGTCGAATCCCTGTCGACGGTTCCGGCGGGTCTGATGGCACAGTTGCCCATCATCACGCCCACTGGCGGTCTGACGTTCTTCCCTGATGTGGATGCTGTGGGTGTCGATGCCGGGGCCGCGATTTACGTGATCCGCGGAACGGACAGCGATCCCAACGATCCTCGCAGCACTGACGCGACCGTGACGGTTCACGTTCGTCCAGTCAATGATGCACCACGATTCAACCCTGCGGTCGCGGGAACGAGTGACGTCAATACACCGGATGACGCTTATGCGGTTGGACGCAACGAAGACGTCAACGGCACCATCGTGGCGGCACCGATCACGTACACGTTACGCGAAGACAACACGCAGCCGGTTGGCGCTCCGCCGGCATCGTATTTCATTCCGCTGCGTCGCAATCCATCGGTGGTTGGTTACAACCGAGTTGGGTTGTTGGATGTGTTCGTGGCGGGACCTGCCAACGAGTTAGATGGCACGTCCGGCGGCAGCCAGGTGTTGGAAGTCTTTACCTCCTTCCCCGCGCAGACTGCATTTGGCGGCCAGTTGACGGCGGTGACGCAAGCGGGCGTCTTGGTTGGATTGAATTACGTACCACCAACGAACTACAACGCAGACATCGGCGGCGTGGACTCGTTCACCTATGAGGTGCGTGATAACAGCGTGCCGGGTGGCGAGACATACAGTCTGAACTCGAACACGTTGATCGCTGATCAATTGACGACCAGCAACACGGTCCAGTTCAACATGACGCCAGTGAATGATCGTCCGCAGTTCAGCACCACTCAGTTGTTCCGCGAGTCGCTCGAAGACGGTGGACGCACGACGTTCAACAACTTTGCGTTCAACATTAGTGCGGGACCTCCGTCGTCGGCGTTTGACGAAATCGATGTAACGACCGGTCAGGACGTTCTGTTCAGCGTGACGTCATTGACGTTCCCGCAATCGCAGGCGAGTCAGTTCTTTACTGAGTTTCCGACGATCACCCCCGAAGGCGTCTTGTCCTACCAAGGGGCACCCGATGTGTTTGGAAACTTTACCTTTGAAGTCGTCTTGACCGACAATGGGCCGGGCAATGGAACGCGAGGTGACTTGATTTCATCCTTCCCGGTCACGATGACGATCGCGTTGCAACCGGTCAATGATGCTCCGGTCGTCAAAGCGAACGCCGATCCGTTGGAGTTCACCCTGCTCGAAGACGGCAGCGTCGACATTTTGGTCAGCGGCGATACGGTCACCCCGGGCCTGCTGGATGTCTTTTTACCGGGACCGGCCAATGAATCGCAGAATATCGTTCCCGGCGGCAATCAAAGCGTGTCTCTGGCGACTCCGATTACCCAGTCCACTGCTCTGGGTGGAACGTTGACACAAATCCTGGATCCGAACACGCAAGAATTGATCGCTTTGCGTTACACGCCTCGCGAAAACTTTGTCGGTTCGGATTCGTTTATCTATACGGTGACCGATGACGGCGTCACGGTTGATCTTGGTACCAACAGCACGGGACGCTCCGATGCGAAATTTGCAGCACATCGTGCGAATTTGATTGTGCTGCCCGTAAACGATGAACCACGATTCAGCGGTGCGGGAAATGTGGTTTCGGACGAAGACGATGGACCGCGAAACGTGCTGAATTGGGCGACCAATGTTCAAGCCGGACCGCCAAGTGCCGATGACGAGTTGGCCGACCAAAATTTGACGTTCGTCATCACTCAGGTGACCGGAAACGCGAATCTGTTCAGCACACCGCCGACGGCGACGTTGAATGGTGATACAGCAACGTTGAGCTACGAATCGGCTCCCGACGCTAACGGCGTGGCGACCTTCGAAGTCTTCCTGCGAGATGACGGGCCGACTAACGCGAACATCAATGACGACAACGTCAGCGATACGCAGGTCTTCACGATTCGTGTCAACGCGGTCAATGATCCGCCCACGTTCACGCCTGGTGGAATTGTGACCGTGGACGAGGACAGCGGGCCGTACCCCAATCCGTTCCGCGTCTGGGCGACGAATGTTTCGCCCGGTCCGATTGATGAAGCTTCGCAGACCGTGCGATTCGAAGTCACGACGCCGGCCAGCGCCGTGTCGCTATTCCAGAGTTTGCCGGAAATTGACGAAGACGGTGTGTTGCGGTTCACCCCGGCGACCAACGCCAACGGTCAAGTCGATTTGACCGTTACGGCGATCGATTCGGAAGAAGAAGAGTCCAACCAGGTCACTTTGCGAATTGTGATCAACGAAGTGAACGATCGTCCGGTTGCTGTCACCGATGTATTCGACACGACGGAAGATAATCTGTTGACGATTACGTCGGATCAGTTGTTGCTCAACGACATCGACCCCGACTTGTTTACGAATCCTTTGGAAGTATTGAAGGTCGAAATCAATACCGGTTTCAGCTTGAGCGGTGCACGCATCACGCAAGATCCAGTGACCGGCGACATCGTGTACGACCCGACCGATGCACCAGCGTTGCAAGCTCTGCCAGCATTCTCAGAGGACCCCGTGAATGGACTTTTGATCGATTCGTTCTCCTACATTGCACGCGACGCGGCGGGTATTCCAAGTTTGCCGATCACGGTCAGCTTGAATGTCGAGGGTATCAACGACGCTCCGATCTTGTCAGCAGACACACCGAGTCTGGCACCCAACGGAGACACGATCATTCGTCCGTTAGACAACGACACAGACATTGACGGACAAATCGTTCCATCCACACTGCAAATTACATTGCAGCCCGCGTTCGGTTCGCTCAGCATTGCCCCCGATGGCGTGATTACCTACACGCCGTTCGGCAGCTTCTCGACGGAAGATCAATTCCGATACACGGTGGCTGATAACTCAGGAGCACGCAGCGCCGAAGCACTCGTGACGATCGCCGCCAACGCGGCGCCAATCACGCGGGATGATTTGGTTGGGACGTTTGTCGAAGAAGCGATTCCGATTGATGTTGCCGCGAATGACTTTGACCCTGACGCTGATCCGTCCACCCCCAATCGCGGACTGGATCTGGGCAGCATCGTGATCGTCGTTGCTCCCACGCGCGGTGATGCAGTACCACAGAGCAATGGCACGGTGTTGTACACACCCGAACCGAATTTCTTTGGAACCGACCAATTCCAATACGCGATCGCTGACACCGAAGGCCGCTTGAGTGAGGCAGCGACGGTGGATGTGCGAGTGGGGAAAAGTCGACTGCAGAATCCTCAGTTGAACCAGGACGTCAACGGCGACGGCGATGTATCGCCCCAGGACGTGTTGTTGATCATCAACCTGTTTGCCAACTCGGTCGTACCGCCCAACGGCATCCCTGTTGAACCAGGCGATTCTGGACCACCGTTCTACGACGTCAATGGTGATGGGTTTATCCGCCCCAGCGACATTTTGGATGTGATTGCCAAGTTGACCGAGCAGGCTCAGACCACCTTGGTCGGTCAGGGCGAACAAATCCTCGCACCGTCGCCACTGCTGACGTCATCGACAGCCCAGAGCGAAACCACAACCCCTTCGGGAACGGTCGATGACGTATTTGCCGTCAACAGTTTGGAATCCAAAACGGTGGATGCATCCGCGTCGGCCGCTGACGCGACCGATAGCGCGGACAGTGATGTGATCGATTTGATTGTTGGAACAGAGGATGACGACGACACCGACCGCGTCAGCGCGTTGGATGCGGCGTTTGGTGATTTGATTTAAAGATTTTTACTCAACATTGATTGGCGGCGATCAAATTGATTTTGCCGTTGGCAGGTGTTGTCAACCCACGACGACTAAGAGTTCAAGTGATTCAATAGCAACTTCATCTAGCGGCAATCGGGGCGGGATTCCCCCCCGGGAAAATGTTTTATGATGTTGTCGAAATTATTGGCCAATTATTTGGCCGCCGTAGCGTCCGATGCGATTGCAGTTTTTCGATCGTTGTCAGGCAAATAAACCATAGAAACCTCCCCCCCTTTTTTTATGCGTCGCTCTATGAGTAAACGACCTCCCCATCCCCGCCGTCGCCACGATCGTCTCTCGCACCGGGACCAGCAGCGTAAATCCATGCGAAAGGCGCAGCGCAAGTCGCAGCGGACCTTGCATCACGAGACACTCGAGCGCCGGGAATTGTTGGCGGCCGCAATCCTGCATTCGTCGTTTGTTCCCGGAACCACGCAGGAACAGATCGACCAGTTCAACCAGAATCAGTCCGGTGGAAACGGCGCCCAAGGCGGCAACGTCGGTAACTCGCAATCCCGATGGGCGAACACAGCGTCGGGTGTGAGTCCGAACTTGGGTGACAGTTCGACGGTGACGTGGAGCATCATTCCCGATGGCACCGATGTGAACGGATTGCCGGCGGGGACCACTAGTGATCTGGTGGCATTCTTGGATGGTATCTACGGGCAAGGCGGCAACACAACGATCGATACTCGTCCATGGTTCGGTTTGTTCCAGCGTGTGTTTGATTCCTGGGAAGATATTAGTGGCATTAACTTTGAGTACGAAGCGGCCGATGACGGCATCGGTCAGGGTGGTGGACCAGGTGTTTTAGGAACGCGCGGTGACATTCGCATCGGTGGTGCCGACGACAGTGGTAATCCAATGCGGCTTGCCTATGCCTATGGTCCCGACTTCGGCGCAGCGAATCCACTCTCTGGCGAAATCGTCGTTGATACTACCAACGGCTTTTATGCCACTAACGCGGACGGAGCGACAGGAGCGAACCTAGGATTTCATAACACGATCGCGCATGAAGTCGGGCATGCAATCGGGCTGGGTCATGTCGTACCCGATGTGTCAGGCGTCGCGCTGATGACGCCGACGATATCGCTTGCGTTTCGCGGGCCGCAACACGACGATATTCTTGGCGTGCATACGTTGTACGGTGATCGCTTTATCGATAACGACGTACAAGCCAATGCGGCGCCGGTTGGCACGTTGGATGCCGCCGGCATTGTCGTTGACAACGTTTCGATTGACCAAGATAACGACCAGGACTGGTACAGTTTCGACGCGACCGCCGGTCAGTTGCTTAGTCTATCGATTCGACCCAACGGCGAGATCTATGACATCGCCGCCGACGGGGACCCACCGATTACGGTCGATAGCACGCGATACAGTGATCTGCGGTTTGAGGTCTATGATCCAGGCGGTGCTCTGGTCACCAGTCAGGCGGCCAACTTGCTGG
>JABDKS010000099.1 GCA_013002105.1 Pirellulaceae bacterium
GCGGCATGGGAGCGATGGGGCGTGGAAAATCAAGTCACGCCGCTGCCCCGCGACTTAGGTGTAAAGTATTTGCAACCGGATTGAGAATGCCGGATCGGAATTCGACAAGATGGACCACCGACTCTGTGCGTTGTGGATAACGTTGATCGCGGTGTCCCGTTGGTCGCAAGTTAGGAGAAAGTTTTAGACCGTGCTCCCGGCAATGGCAACAAAATCCGCGTCGGCAAATGTCCTACAATGGACGCAGCAAAACAAAGTTCTGGTCTGGAGCAGAAGGAAAGTGCCACGACAGGTACTCGTCTGCGCAGTTTTGGTCATGTGAAAGTTCGAGCAATGAAAAAACGATGGCGAATCGCCGGTATCAACTTTTCACACATGCATATGGGCGACTTGTTGCGGCAAGTCGCCGAACATCCAAACGCTGACATCGTCGGCATCTGTGATGAGCGGCCCGAAGCGATGCAAGATGCGATCGACGCGTTGGCCATTCCCCAATCAATGGTCTTTACCGACCACCGGCAGTGTATGGAATCGACTGACCCGGACTTGGTCATTCTCTGTCCGCCCACCGGTGAACACGCGTTGTGGACAGAGCGCATCGCTCCGTTCGGCGTTCATCTATTCATCGAGAAACCTTTTGCGGCATCGCTGCAGGATGCAGATCGGATGATTGCAGCGGTCGAGAAAACAGGAAAGCGAATGGTGATCAATTGGCCGATTCGCTGGGAGCCCTGTTACTACACGATGTGGCGATTGATCACGGACGGAGTGATCGGCGAGGTCACCGAAGTGCATCACTACGGCGGTAATCGCGGGCCGCTTTATCATGGTGCCGATAAAGTGGAGTTCGAGCCGACGGCAGAAGAGAAGCAACGCAGTTGGTGGTACAAGCTGGAGTCGGGTGGCGGATCACTGCGCGACTACCTCGGTTACGGCGTGACACTGGGTACTTGGTTTAACGGTGGTCAGGTACCGATCGAGGTCACGTCGGTGACAACGGCTACGCCCGGCGTGGAAGTCGACGAACACAGCATCACGGTCGCTCGCTACAAAAACGGGTTATCAAAGTTTGAAACCCGATGGGGAACATTCACCGATCCCTGGGTCCATCAACCGCAACCGAAATGTGGGTTCGTTGTTCGCGGTACCGACGGCACGATTGCCAGTTACGACTACGAAACAACCCTCCGCGTTCAAACCAGGCAACGCCCGGAAGGATACGATCACCCGGCACAACAACTACCAGAGGGTGAACGCAATGGTATCGAGTACACGCTGTCGCGTCTTGCGGGTGATCTATCGATCGACGGCCCGTTGTCGCCCGCGGTAGCCCGCATCGGACAACAGATTATCGAATCGGCAATCTTGAGCGCGCAACAGAAATGCACCGTCCCGCTCGCAGATGTCGCGATCGACGCCTCCGTCAAAACCTCACAAGTTTGAGAACGTATCGTGTTCCGGCGAAGTCATTGGCTTGCGTCATTTAACGAATTTGATGAAGCGATGATGCGAATGGCCAATGGCAGCGTCAAGTTTTGCACCTCCACTGAATATCCAAACATTGATTACCCGAGCCAACCAACTGATCTTGTCCCGCTTGATTGCGGTGTTCGTAGCTTTGGTGCTGACCAACCAATACGGCGCTGCGCAGGATGCTGCACAGGATGCTGCGCTGCACGCTGAAGACTTTGATTCGGATACCGAGGGAGTCCCGAGCGGCTGGACGGTTGTGTCGGGCAATTGGCACCTGTCCAACGGCACGTTGGTGGCCGACTCGATCGACTCAGAGGCCTACATCACTTTTGGTGATGATTCGTGGGAAAACTACGAAGTCAAAGTCGACGTTACCTTTCGTAAAGTTCGTAGTCCTTCGCGGTGGTTGTCGGTGTTGGTTCGTGCGCAAAAAGATGGGTCGACGCCGTGGTCCCAGGTTCCGATTCGTTTTCAAACGTCATCGAACAACGGAGTAGAGTTTGCCGCTCGGACGACGACAGATCAGTGGAGTGTTCGGCAGACTGCCAGTGCACCGTCCGCGTCAAAACTGAATCAACCTAGAGAGATCAAAGTTGCGGTGCGTGGTTCACACGTTCAGGCGTTTTTGGATGGTAATCAAGTCATCAGTAGCCACCTATGTGTGGATCGTGCAAGCGGTTGTGTGGGATTGGGAGTCAGCGGTTGCATTGCGACATTCGATAATTTTTCGCTTAAGCGTTTACGCAGGATAGAGCGAGAGACGCACGGTGTCAGTAATCGATGCGAAAACGTGGCTCATCGAGGTTTCTCGGCCGCCGCACCAGAGAACACGCTGGCCGCGATCACCGAAGCAATCGCGGCGGGAGCGAGCGGGTGCGAATTTGATGTTTACGGTTGTCGCGACGGGACGGTTGTGCTGATGCACGACAAAACGGTTGATCGCACGACCGATGGTACGGGCCCCGTGACCGAGTTGAGTTTGCGGGAACTGCAGCGGTTCGACGCCGGGTCTTGGAAAGATCCCAAGTACGCCGATCAACGTGTGCCTACGCTTACCCAGGCACTCCAATCGCTCCGCGGATCAGGATGCAGACCGGTCGTTGAGATCAAAATGGAGGGGATTTCTGAGCGAGTGGTTGGTGATATTCGTTCGCTGGATATGGTCGACCAGGTGGACGTCATCGCATTCAGTCAAAACGTGGTGCGCGAGATACGACAACTCGAGCCGCAGATTCGCTGCGCGTGGCTATGCAACGAAACGCTCGAGGGAACGCCGGCCGAACAAGCCGATTGGCTTGAATCTCGAGCAAATGTGTGTGGAACCAAATTGTTGGATCTGAATTTCAAGATGCTGTCGCCGGAACTGGTTCGTGAACTCAAGCGTCGTGGCTTGGGAGTGTGGACCTGGACGGTGGATGAATCTGCGGTGATGGCAGCCCTGAGGCAATGGGGTGTCGACAGCATCACGACCAATCGCCCAGATTTACTTCAGCAACAAATGCAGTGACTCGAGAAAATGATTGATAATTTGCAGTCATGTCTGCGATACTGGTGGAGTCAATCGTAAGTGTTGGGAGATGGTTCCATGGCTAAATCTTTCTGGGGAAACGACGAATCGGAAGAGATCGAGAACGATCTGGTGTTCTATCGAATCGAAGAATTCGAAGATGCCGATGGGGTCATCGACGAACGAGTCGTTGTGATGAAAACTGAAATGCGTCGCGACAAACTACCCCGTCGACAGCCCCTCAAAATTGATCCTCAACGGCTTCAAGCCGCAGACGAGGCGCTGAAACGATTCTTTACACGATAGCAGCGCGGTGTAAAACTGTACTTGCCAGGTGATGTGATGTCGTAGGACTGGCAATTCGCAAAACTCTCGAACTTTGCAACTGTGTCAGAACTTTGTGTATGCGATGATACACTCCTGACGATGCAATAGCGCTGGGTTAGCGGTGTCACTGTCCGTTCGTGTCTGATCGGCGGCCAATATCTATGGACAACGGTTTTCTTTCGATAGGAGAGTGAGATGGCAAACGATCCTGAGCGGCGTGAGTTGACGTTTGAGAATCTGAATGAAGTCGTCGCGGAAGCGGAACGGTTGGCTGCCGGGAATGTTCGCACGACCGGAAAGCATTCCTTCGGTCAGATTCTCAATCACCTGGCGCTCAGCCACGATGTTGCGACCGGGCGCGCGGTCGGGCCGCCTCCGCCGTGGTTTATGAAATTGATGCTGCCGGTAATGAGGCGGATGGTGATCCATTCCAAACCGCTTAAGCCGGGCATCAAACTTCCCGCCGATGGGGAAGCCTTTTTCTGGCCGGACAAAGAATTCGATGTGCCCACTGCATTGCAGCATTTGAAGGAATCAGTCGAGTGCTACAAAAGTAACGGGCCGTTGGAAAAGCATCCGTTCTTTGGCAAGTTGACCGCGGAGCAAGGCGAATCACTAAGTTGTCGTCACGCGGCGCTGCATCTGGGATTCGTGCACCCGGTGTAATGAATCCGGTGGTGCCTGTCCGTTGGCCGAGATCCTTTGTTGGGTCGAAGGCACGCTGACATAAGATTGATGGGACATCGCTCCGGCCCTGGAGAGCCCTGTCGATCGTCGGTGTTCACTAATCAAAAAGTGATATTAGAGTTGTTGGATCGGAACGTTGCGGTTGCGATTGAGCGTATCTCTACGACGGCAGACGACGAATCTGGGAAATCAGCAGTCTCTACTCTCCCGTGGACAGGCGTCGCTGACAATGTCAAAGGCCGCTGTCGTTCGTTCGTGGGTGATCAACCACCTGATCCACCATCGTGCACGTATGTGTGTCGATTCGCAACTGAAGGATCTGCCGGTGCCGGCACTGTGCCGTCCTTCGGCGGACGAACAGGGGTGAGCAGGTCGGAGTGCTGAAGTATTGCCAGCGAATGTTGTAAAAGGCAGAACGAGTTTTCGCATTCCGGAAAAGAACCGAAAATTGTCAAAAGATTCACACGAAAGCAGCCGCGTTCATTAGCCGTCGCGACAGCGGTATCGCAATGCCGGATCAACGGCGACTGCTACCAAGCTAATGGTGTCGATACGGGCGATAGTGCGATGTCGGTCACTATGAACGGGTCGGATCAACGAGTTTTCGCGCCGTTGTTTGTTCATGCCGGTGTAGGGAGTTGATTTGTTTACATGTGCCCGACAAGGGTCAGCCAGCGAGCCATCGGCAACAGTTCACTGCAGTTCATGACGAGTCGTTGGTGAACAAATCTGCATGAAGATTGTTCCATTGATTTGCGAGACAACTCTTGTTGGTGGCGTTAGTCGTTCCTATGTTTGAATAAAGTTCTCGCTTCCAAGCACCTGCGCTGTCGAAAGTTGAAACTCGATCTTGGTTTTTACGAACCGTCCGAATTGGTACTTTCTATGTTTGTATTGCTTGTCGTTTTGCGGGAGGTTCGTTCCTAAGTTGAACGTAATGAGAGATCCGACGATGCCAAATCTACGACGACGGCGGACAAAGTGTTTCGCAACGGGAAAGCATCTGCTGGTGATTGGGTTGGCGTGTTTGATACACGTCGAATCGCTTACCGCACAAGAATCAAATCGTACAACGTCGATTGTCGCTGGCAGTCATTCGCCGACCTGTACCAACCGCTGGCGCGGCTTTCTGTTTATCGACAATCAGTACATCTCGCCGCCCTACAAGTTGGAACTGCGTTCCAACGAGATGGTCATCAACGGCGTGGCGTTTTCGCCCGGATACTTCGATTCGGATGGCTGCGGTCGGACCCCGGCTCAAACACCAACCAACGCTTTCACGTTAGTGAGTTATCACTCGACAACCGCTGGAGGGCAGCGGAATCGCGAAGCTTTGCAGGATCTGAAGAAGTTCATCGAATTTTCGATGCAGATGAACAACGTGTTGGTGATGAGGGAATCCGCCCAGCCGGTTTCGTTGATCCCTACCGATGGTGGGCAACAATTATTGGAAAGATTGATGCGATCGGCGGAGGCGAGGATCAAGAATCCGGACATTCCCGACTCCGTTGAACGCCCGGCAGATCGAATCACATTGGCAAAGCTGACGACGGAGTTCGAGGCAACACCTGCATTTCGTTCGCGAGCATCTGAGCGGATTACGGCCATGCAGCAGGTGCAAGCCGCCAACGACACGATGGTCATTTCGAATGTTTGGGTCGACCGGATCGGTTATCCGCTGACCTTGTTCGCGATGGTTGCAGTCGTACTTGGATTTGGCCACGTGGTTTCCAACAAACCGTATGCGAATGTCGGCCAAGCATCCGAGGGTGAATTGACGTCACGAACGATCGTTGGTCGGTCACTATTCATTTTCGGGTTGTTGTCAGTTTCGGATCTTGGATGGACCATCGCGGCTTCGTCGGCCGGAGTGATGCGGGAATTGAATCCGTTGGGTAGTCAGATGATCAACAGCCCGACGCAATTGATTCTGTTCAAGATTGCCGTCACGGTGGTTGCAATCACTTTGCTCTATCGGCTCCACGAACACCGTTTCGCGCAGGCCGCGTCATGGTGGGGGTGCCTGACGCTAACATTGCTGACCGCGCGTTGGCTTACGTTCAATTCGATGTTCCTGTAAGAATGCATTGGCGATCCGTTTCTTCGCTATATTTTTACGAAAATGGCAGCCATTGGTTTGCTGGGCAGGGAGTGCGTCGTCGACAGGTCGTTTCGTACCTGACGGCTTCGGTGAGGATCGACTCCAGGTCGCGTGATGATTCCAGCGCGTTTGTGGCCGTCGGTCACGGTGGCTCGGTGTCCCGAACGAAGTAGCCGAGCTGATACAAGACCTAGGATTGGGTCTTCTACCGCGTGATAGACTTGGTGCTAGTGACGGCCATTTTGTAGGCGCTTTCTAGCTGTGCCTCGACCGCTTCGTTTTTTGGTTGCCTGCGGCGGCACCATAAGTATTCCGCAACTGCCTCGTCCAATCTTTCTGCTTGCACGAGGCGTCCGGCCAACGCGAAATGAAAACTAAAATTATTGGGTGAAAGCTGCGTCGACTTGCGGAGACAACGAACCGCGTCATCGTACATTTCCAGATGTGCGTAGACATTGCCTGCCTGGTTGAATAGATCGGCAGCATCTCGACTCGACTCTTTCTGTGCCGACGATTCGATCATTTTTGCTAGAGGCTCGGCGATAAAGGTGGCGTCCGTTGTCTGGCCCAGGCTCTTGTAGTGAGCGTATAGCCGATAGAGACTCTCTCGGTCATTCTGGAGTAGCTCAGTTAGCTGTTCGGCGGTGTATACGGGTGCCAAGGCATTGATGACAAGCGACCGGATTTCTGGCGACTTGGGAAATGCTTCTTTCCAGACCTCCATCGCGTCGTCAACGTTTCCGGAGCGAAGTTTTTCGATTCCGTTTTTGTAAAGCACCAACTCGTCGAACGGGCGAACTTGTTTGGCCTGATTAAATAGTGCCACGAGTTGTTCATCCTGCCATTGGCTCAGTTGTCCTGATTCGGCCAAAAGCAAATAACCGCGACCTTCGAGTGGCGAAAGTCGCAAACTGCGCTCCGAGAGGATCGCGGCTCGTTTAAGTAGCCCCATCCGGTTGCCAAGTACATTTGCCAGCCACTCGTCCCTGGCCGCCTTGCTTGGAAACTCGGAATTGTTCGCGGCATCGGCTATCTGCTCCAGCGGCAGCGATTCGGTAAGACTCGCCTGCTGTTGCTGGAATTGACGCATGTCCAGCGCGGCAAGTCTGAGCATGGCTCGCGAATTGTTTGGATCCCAACGCAGCGTTTCTGACAAGTAACGCTTCATTTGGCGTAGTCGAAACTCAGACGCTAAGTAATCTGATTCGTCGTCGTTTCTAGCAGCAAAGCCTTTGCGTTCCTCGCCGCCCGCTCGCTTTGACAGTGCGTAGTACTTGTCCCAGCTGTACGAGGCCATTCCCGGGCCGATTCGTTGTTGGATCAGGATTCCGCACAAAACCAACACGCCGACGCCGACGGACAAGGCAAAAGGATAACCAACAGGTGACCGATTCGTTTCGATGTGGCTTGATTCATTGAGCCGCGGGATGCGGCATGCAACGGCTAGCAATACGACCGTCATCGTAAAGCAGGCTGGGATATACCAAACGAAATCAAATATTGAGTGAACGATACTGGCCGCAAGTCCGGCGACGGTGACAATCATGCAAGCCATTGCTGCCTTGTCCGGGCCACGCATGAACCATCGTGTGACGTAGTACATCAAGGTCCCGATCAACGAGCACAGCACCAAGATGCCAACGATGCCGGTTTCGAGCGCGATTTGGATAAACCCGCTTTCGCCATGCGAAAACTGCACACCGGGAGGCTGATCGAGGAACGCCGGATAAACATCAAGATGGCTCCCGGCACCGGTTCCAAAAAGGGGAAATGCCGACGAGGCGGACAGCATGCCTCCCCACAACTTGACACGGCCCGCGCACAAATCCGATAGCGATTGGGCTCGTTCGATCGTTTGCATTTCGTCCATCAGCGGTTGATGGCCGAAAATGAATATTGCCGCGGCGACGACTGATGCGGCAAGACCGACACCCAAAACCGCGCGTCGGCCCAACAGTCCAATCCACGACAGACCCAGCACGGCGATCGCAGACGTGAGAAAGACGACGATCACTCCGCCCCTGGAAAAAGAAAGCAGGCCGGCAAACAGGACAATGCACAAGCCGGCAATCAACAGAACATTGCGATACTGCGATTTCGTATCTGCCGGTTTTCTCCGCGATCTCCGTGAGCTCGTGCTTTCCTTGCCAGCGGACATGCTCGATCGAATCCAAAGGATCAGAGGTGCGATTCCTAGGGCGAGAAAGTGGGCGAAATGATTCTCGTTTGTGAATGTTCCCTTGACGGCGGTCAGCGTATGACGATTGGGATGTTCGTAGATCCAGAGGAATTTTCCATTGCCAAAAAATCGTTGCAAGATTCCGATCACCGCCATCGAAACGGCGGCGAGGGCTATCCATTTGAGCATCCGTTGCACGTCGGCAAGTTTTCGTAGGTGATCGGCGACGACAAAGAACAGCAGCCAGTAGCTTGTCAGCATGACGATCGCCCCACGCGTCAACTCCGGCGCAAGCGACAGATGTTCCCAACTACCGAAGTTCACTGCGGAGTTGGATTGTGGATTCCACGTAGGCAGCAACTCCAGCGTGCTAGGCGAGATGGACGTCAACAGGGCGTTGGAGAGCGGTGTTAATTGCAAACTCAACAGGGCAATCGATGCAGCGGCGACCCATTCCAGGCCCGTCCAAGGCCATTGGACAGTTTTCTGCATCAGTTTACGCATCGTCCAACACGTTACCGTGAACGCGATAATGCATACCAGTACCAGCCGACCCATGTCGTGACGACCACCAAGGAACAAGGGCGCTACGAAAAGTGTGCTGAGGATTCCGCAGTCGATTGCGTACCCGAGCAATACCCTCACCCGGTCACGGAGTGATCCCGCGCGAGCACCGCGCGGATGCATTGCTCGTGAGATCGTTGCGACGATCGATCCGGCACGCAGTTTGTCCTTCATCCGATCCTTGATCTCCGAAGTGGTCAACTAAGCTGCCTTCCGGTCCCGCTTGACTGTTTCGTTCGCATGCTCGAACGTATCACTCGCGTCGTCTGCTCCGTACCCGTTGCCGTACCCATAGCCGTAACCGTATCCGTAACCGCTATATCCATCGCCTGATTGTTGCTTGATGCGATTGGCAACCAAACCAACGATCGGTACGTGCAATGACTTCAGGTTCTCTACCGATCGTAGGACCAGGCGACGGTGAGTCTTGTCGGGTTGCACAACGATAAGGATGCCGCTGGTAAGTCGCCCGATCAGCGACGCGTCACTGGCAGCCATAATGGGAGGACAATCGACTAGCACCTGGTCGTATTGCGATTCAGCCCAGGCAAACAGGTCTTCCAGGCGAGGCATTTCCAAAAGAACGGTCGGATCGGATGGTTTGGGGCCACAAGGTAGTAGGTCCAGGCAGTCAAGATCGGTGTTGCGTATCCGCTGCTTGGCCATGTGGATGATTGATTCGTCGGATCGTAAGACTTCGGTCAAGCCACCGAGTCCGCGGACG
The DNA here is from genome assembly GCA_013002105.1 of Pirellulaceae bacterium. The sequence goes on from JABDKS010000099.1 coordinate 9,563, forward strand.
CCAAACAAACGCGAAAGTCCCGGTTTACGAAGATCGGCATCGATCAGCAATGTCCGCCGACCTGCCTGAGCGAACGAGGCGGCGAGGTTGGCGATGACGGTTGTCTTCCCGTCGCTCGGTTCCGGACTGGTCACGGACAAAATCTTGCGATCTTTGTGCGAGAACGTGAGCGACGTTCGTAGAGTGCGAAACGCCTCGGATTCCACCGCATTGGGCGACACATGGACCTGGAGTGCATCCAGACCATCGCCCTCGAAATCGGGGATGTCTCTGACCACGGCCAGTAGGGGTGCGCCGAGTTGATCACGCAATTCTTCCGGTGTTCGGAAACGATCTTCCAGTCGGTCGAGCACATAGACGATCAGAAACCCGAAGGCGCAACCCAAGAAGAGGCTGCTCACGACAGTCTTTTTTAAGTTTGGCGAAACCGGATTGGGAGACGCTTCGGGATCTTCGGTCACCGAGACGGTGACATCCGCGTGGTCCTGTTTGATTTCGATGGTTGACATCCGCTCGAGCAACGTGTCGTGCAATGAACGAAGCCGATCGAGTTCGTGATTTACAAAAGCCAATTGGACCTGCTGGTCATTCAATTGGACTGCTTCGGATTCGGCTTCCGCGAACTTTGTCAGTAATCCATTTTCGTGTGCCATCGCTTGAGCAACCTTCTCCGCCGCAACGCTCAGCAAACTGTCACCGATTTCACGGCGTCGCTCGGGAGTGAGAGCTTGAATCGCCTGTTGCCGGAGATCTTCCAGGTAGACTCGCGTGCTGTCGATGGAATCGGCGAGTTGGACCACCTTTGGATGTTCCGGACCATAAAACTGTGCGTAGGATTTGAGTTGGTTCTGATCGTCGAACAGCTTCTTCTCTAATGCCGACACACTTGCAACGTGTCCATTGCTGACGCCCAAAGCATTCTCGATCAACTCGCGGCCGGGGAATTCACCCAGGTTCTCGATGTGCTGCCGCAAGTCTCGGCCGTCTTTCAGCGCGGTGGAGATCGCGGTGGCGGTCGCTTCCAGGTTAAGTCGTTCCTTCTGAACCTCGGTCAATGCTTGATTCAAGCTGACGGCTCGCTGCACGACCGGTTGAACCA
>JABDKS010000112.1 GCA_013002105.1 Pirellulaceae bacterium
CACAGGGTCCTACCAAATTGACGGTCGCATTCGGCGAGCGGTCACTGGAACCTTTGGTCGACAAGATGTTGGCTCAGAATCCGGATGATTTGGAAGCACTGATTCGAAAATCGGAACTGCTAATCGAACGAGGTGACCGTAATGAAGCACTGCAGTTGCTTGCTCGGGCACGTCAGATGGACCAGGAGAACGACGAAATTCGAATGCTCAGCGTCTCGGCGCTACTCGGTCAATTGCGGGAAAACCCGACCGCCAACCCAGACTTGATTGCACAACTTGATTCGCAAATCGACCGGCCGGCTCAACGAGTCGAGTACCTGTCGCTGTTGGTACGTTCCGCTTTGCAACGCAGCGATTTCAAAGAAGCGGTTGAACGGCTAGTTGATCTGTCTTCGTTGTTGCAATCCAATCCACTGTTGGAACCTTCGGCCAAAGAGATCAGTGACGAATCGGGGCGTCATAGTTCACTGGACGATTGGATCGCCGCCCGGATCTGGGATATTTTCAATGACTCCACTGAGACTGATAAAGTTGGGATCAACCAGCGGCTATCTGAATTCGCCACTGCTAATCGCCACGGGACCACCGCCTATTTGGAACATATGGTCCGGCTGTTCGGTCCCTGGAGCGGCATTACGCCGATGCGTCAGGAGTTGGAACAGCGATTGCGCGATGACGGGGAGTTCTTGAAATTGGAACGCCTTGCTCTTGGAACCCATGCCCCTTCGGCGCGAGGATTGGCTTCGCTTGATCCCGAGAGATTGCTTTCCTTGGCCTCCACTTATGTAGATGGACAATTGCCCCAGGACGCGTTGTCCGTACTCGACACATTGGATCGCCAAACAGATCCGTTTGACAAGGATCGTGCTGCCGACATTCGACAGGCAGTTGAGGCGAAGATTGTCGACGTCTCGTGGCCCGACTCGGCACAACTGAATTGGGAAAGTCGGAAATCATCGATTCGAACGGTCGCCTCTTATCGACAGAGACCGTCTCCAACCAAGGTTCAAGCCGGCAGTCAGTTCGAAGGTTGGACGTTGGTCAGCGATCCAGCCAGCGCAATTGCGATGCGTGACCCAACCGGTTTGGTGCGGCGAGTTCCAGCGAACCGAATCCGCACGCGTGATACGGCTGACAAACAGGCTCAGATCTGCGGCGGATTCATGGCGGTGATGACCACCAACGGACTGACCGGTATCGATTTATTTCGCTTGCTGTCCGGCGATGGGGAAGCGATTCTATGGAATCGTTCTTTCGGAGCACAATCCGGATCACTGGCTCGGCGCAGACAAGAAACGACACCGTTCGACGATCAGGTGATCCGCTACTACATTACACAGGCAGGCGCGGTTCAGAATCTTCCAGAGCTAAAACTTGGACCGATTGTCGGCGACCGGCTGATCTTGCTGCAAGGCGGTGAACTGTTGGCAATCGACCTGCTCACCTCGACGACCTTGTGGCGAAATTCGAATGCCCCCGAAAGCGGTGTGATTGTCACGGATGGTCAACGTGTTGCTGTCGTATCGCCGGTGGCCAAGCGGGTCGACTTTTTTAGCTTGATGGATGGTCGAAAAGTTGGCTCCCAAGCTTGGATCCACGAAGATGTCTGGTCAGCCACTGAAACAAACGTTTTGGCGTATCAAGACGGACCCAACAAAAAGACGATCATTAAGTTGATCAATCCGTTTAGCGGCGAAGTTTTGTTGGAACATTCATCCGTCGGCGCAAACCGCAAACAAACAAATGCACCCTGTGCCTACGGACGCGTCGTTCAAGATCGCTACTTGGCGCTGCTGGGTAATGATGGATCGACGCTGGTTTGGGATCTCCGCGACGCGCGCGAATTATCGACCGCGACGGTAACGCCCTACGAAGACCTGCAGGGACTTCAAGTCATGCTACTTCGGGATCAAATCGTTTTGATGCCCAGACGAAGACAGGTCCGATCTCGCAAACCACAGGAACAGCAGTTGCTGACCCGCAGTGGGGCAAGCCACCAAACAATCGATGGAATGCATGCGATTTCGCTTACCGATGGCAGCGTCCAATGGCATCACGACTTCGAAAAATCATGGGGCTGCACGCTGACCCAGCCAAAAGCGACTCCACTGCTGATGCTTTCGCGCAGCTACGCAACTTATACCGTGCGCAGTCGCCGCAAATCGATCGAGGCCTTGGCCTTGGATGTTCGCAACGGCAAAGAGTTGCATCCGGCCAAACTCAAGCCAGTCAACGACAACATCAATGAACTTGAAACCAATCTGGTCATTCAGGCTCCCTCCTCTCTGGTGGTCGCCACCATCGGACCAGAAGTCTTGACCTACACCTTCGGGAAGCCCAAATCGGGCAAGGCACAAGAAGAGTAACAAAACTTCGTTTTTACGGCACTTTTTGGCGAACGGACCAGACT
>JABDKS010000115.1 GCA_013002105.1 Pirellulaceae bacterium
TATTTCGGGCCGACAAAGTCGCATCGCGGTTACAAGTTGGCAAGACCCTACGCGCTGATGGGCTGATTATCCTGGCCCTGGACAGGCGATCGGGTCAACGCGTGTGTCGTGTGGTTGTTTGTGATGCGCGCCTGGGTGTTCGACTCTGGCAGGGAGAATTTGCTTTTGCTGAAAATGCTGATAGCGAAGCGCTCGCTAAGAAATGTGTCGCCGTCGTCGACGAAGTCCGCCGGCGATTTCAAGGCGGCATCGACCAGATTGTCGCGGTACCGCCGTTTGTAGCCGAGGATTTTGTTCACCGCTTTGACTATATGCAGACGCGTTTGCGCGATCTGATCAGTGATTCGCTGATGTCGCGACGCGGTGTGGCCGTAGTGGAGATCGATGAAGCGAAAGCCATCGGACAAGAATTACAGGCGACGCTTGCTGCAGGGATTGATCGTCCCATCGCGACGGTTGTCAAAGGCAGCTACAACGTCACCGTTCCAAACGACCCTGATCAGCGGCGAATCGAGTTGATGATCGAGTTGGTAGAGGACCGAGACGTACGCCAGCGAGTCAGAAAATCGCTGAGAATCGACGATGTCGGCCATTGGATAGCAACGGAGTTTGTCCCGCGTTTACTCGAGGCGAATCAGAATCGAGCGCCGATGCTCTCGCCCGATGTGCAAAAGGAAATGTTTCGGCGACACGCCCAGCGGTTTGCTGACTTGGGTGACTGGGAGCGATCGACTGCACTTCGTGAAGCTGTACTTGTGCTCGATCCCAACAATGTTCAACAACGAGCGCTGCTGATCAGCGAATATCAGTACGGATTCGCGAAGGATATCGACAACTATTGGTACTCGCGTTGGGGGGCCAGGGTTCATTCTCCAGTGGATCGCGAAAGAGCATTGGGCAAAGCTGCTGAGGATTATTGCCTGGGGCTTGGGCATTTGGCGTATTTGGTCCGCAACCAACTGATTGGCCGCACGGACGCAATCGGACTTCTCTGGCGACAAACTTGGTACAAGCCGCAAGCTGTCGGTTCGGCGTTAAGTGATCCGATCAAATTGTCTTCGTTGCAACCGGCCTGCGTTGCCCAACGAAAATTTTTGCAAGATGTCTTTCCGCTGGTTGTTGACTTGCCTCAAGGACGCATCCTTTCGGATCACCTCAGCACGCCGTTTTATGGTGCGCGTTACGTCGTCACGACACACGTTTGCAGCGACGTCGCAATGAATCACTACAGCGAGGGGTCATTGGCCAGTCTGGGAGACCTGCTACTACATCGCTTACCAGCCGAGGATAGAACATCAAGCAACTTGTTGGGTCTGTTCAGCTTTACGAATGTTCCCAAACCGGGCGACACGAATTACCCGGCGTGGAAGCGACTTTTGAGTCGTTTGCAAAATTCGGATCGTGAGACGGCACGATTGTATGGCGATTTTGGAGTCGCGATGGAGGCCAGACGAAGCAGTCGATCGACGGCAGGCTTGGAGCGGTTGTTGGTCGAAACGAAACGACTTGGTCGCACGGACGAGCCACTTTTTGATGTGCTACATCTAAAATTGATGCGGCCCAAACCACAGCCATCGAGGGCATTAACAGCACCGCGACCGCGCGGCGATTTTGGTCCGCTCGGCCGATTGCGACTAGAGCCGATCCAACTCGCCGAGGCGGACGAGAATCGTACGACACCACTTCGAATCCGTGGGGCACTTCGCTGTGGGGATCGAGACGCCTATTGGACAAAAGAGCGGTTCTATCTGATGCGGCAACGTGGCGTGTTGGAGCGGGTGGCGTTGACGGACGCAAAATCAATTGACGATCTGTTTTGGGAGGTTTGTTGGGACGGCGAATGCATTTGGTTACATGTTCGTGGTCAGGGAATCATTGTCCTTTCACGCGACGGCCGTCGATTGGGTTCGTTCAAAAAATTGATTCCGCCGTACGGCAAAGGACACAAACTGTTGGGGCTGTCACCTCGACGGGCGTTGATGGTCGGCAGTTTTGGAGATTCGAATCGGGCGTGGGCAGCAATATTGGAGATCAATTCAGAGGGTAATCTGGCTGCCGACATTTTCTTTGAAGCAAAAAGTGTCCAGCAAGGTCGCACGATACAACAGGCCTCCGCAGATGCCAGCACGGTGTTCCGACCGGTCGGACTTTCCCAAGTGCGATACGCTAACGGTAAGGACTATGCGATTGTCGAACGTCGCAGTCTGTCACCTCTGCAGATCGATTTGGCGACACTAGACGTGACCGCCATGCCACGTGTGGCAGCCGAGACGGGCGCGACAACACGATCGGATCTTGGATTCACCGGTCGTCTGTTTTTTCGCGATGGGCGTCAAATTCATGCTCGCTCGGGTGTGGCGACATCGACTAATTCCAAGAAACTGCATTTCCACGACGATTGGCTGTATCGCCCTGGTTACGTTTGGATGCGCGAGCACGCGGACTCGGGACGATTAGAACGTCTGCAGGCGAACACGTTGCCGCACGCCTACTGGCATTTGCATGCCGCTTCGTCCGCTCACTATGGACTGGTGGCCTTTGATCTGGCACACGAGCCCGGTCCCCTGTCTCGCGTCGAAGTGCTGCAAGAACGATAGTTCCAATCGACACGGGCGCGTGGTTGCGTTGGGAATGGGCGGATCCGTGAAACGTTGATGCTGTGATCGACCTCCGCGACACTTTCTCAGCGGGAGCAGTTACCCTATTGGTTCGCCGTGATACGCCATTCTTTTTCCTTGCGAGTCGTCGTATGAAAGTTCGATTCAGTTTCTTGTGTTTCTTACTGTCGATTGTTTCATTCGTTACTGCGGATGAGCGGCCCAACATTTTGTGGGTCACCAGCGAAGACAATGGGCCTCAGCTTGGTTGTTACGGTGACGACTATGCCGACACCCCCAATATCGACGCGCTGGCCCAAAAATCGTTGCGTTACAAGATGTGTTGGTCCAATGCACCGGTTTGCGCACCTGCTCGAACGACGTTGATCTCAGGGATGTACGCGACCAGTTTGGGTGGCCACCACATGCGTAGCGGCGTGACGTTGCCACCAGATATCAAGCTTTATCCGCAAGTGTTGAAGCAAGCGGGGTACTACTGCACCAACAATTCCAAGACCGACTACAACTTTGCCGGCGCCGATGCCGGTTGGGACGAAAGTAGTAACAAGGCCCATTGGCGCAATCGCCCCTCGGACGATACGCCGTTCTTTGCGATCTTTAATTTCACGGTCAGCCACGAAAGCAAGATTCGCTCGAAACCACACACGCTGGTACATGACCCGACCAAAGCACGAGTGCCAGCCTACCAGCCTGATGTCCCCGAAGTTCGCCGTGATTGGGCGCAATATTACGACAAGATGACGGAGATGGATTCGCAGGTTGGGAGAATATTAAAGGAATTGGAAAAAGACGCACTAGCCGATTCGACGATCGTTTTTTATTACGGCGATCATGGTAGTGGAATGCCGCGCAGTAAGCGGTGGCCGTTCAATTCCGGGTTGCATGTTCCATTGATTTTGCACGTTCCCGAAAAATTCAAAGACCTGGCTCCCGATGACTACATGCCCGGTGGCAAGTCGGATCGGCTGACCGCGTTTGTTGATATGGGCCCGACCGCGATCAGCTTGGCGGGTGCCAAAGTTCCAAAGAACATGCAAGGTGTTCCGTTTGCGGGAAAACAGATTGGACCACCGAAGCAATATCTGTTTGGCTATCGAGGTCGGATGGATGAGCGGATCGATATGGTCCGCAGTTGCACCGACGGACGGTACGTTTACATGCGGCACTTCTATCCTGACCGTCCTTATTTGAAGCACGTCGAATACATGTTTTCGACGACCACGACGCGAATCTGGAAGGAAATGTTCGATGCGGGCAAGTTGAATGAAGTCCAGGCAAAGGTTTGGCGAAACAAACCGGTCGAAGAACTGTTTGAT
>JABDKS010000135.1 GCA_013002105.1 Pirellulaceae bacterium
AGGACGTCCGCAGTCGCGGTGCCGAGGTCGAAGCGAAACGCGATAAGATTCAGGCCGAAGTCGATCAGGTGCTTGCCCAACGCGACGAAGTCCAACGAAACCATTTGGCATCGGTTAGCAAAGTGGCCGATTTGGATTCGCGTCGACAAAATACCGAGACACGAATCGCCGAAGCCGGCCGTATGCTGGTCAACTTGGGACAACGGATCGCGGCCGCGCAAACGCTATTGTCTGAAGCTGACGGCGAAGCGGATCAAGCGCGCAAGCGGGTTGCCGAGCTGGACCAAAAGATCACTGAAGCAGCCAAACAGGTCGATCTTGCCGACGCCAAACTTCAGGAAAGTCGCCGCACGTTGGCGCGACGCAACGAAGAACAGTCGGCACTGAAAACGCGACTCGAGCGTGTGTCCGAACGATTAAAAGTTTTGGATGACCTGCAGCGTCGACAAGAGGGCGTTTCGGGCGGCGTGAAAACGATTTTGGAACAATTAGGTGACAAAGCCCATACGCTTTCGGGCAGCCTGCACGGCATCGTTGCCGATCGCATCGGCGCCGACACCGAACTGGCACCATTGATCGACGCCGCACTTGGCGAACGGACGCAATACGTCGTCGTCACCGGCGGCGATTTGCAAAAAGCGATTTTGGATGGCCGCCTGACGATCAACAGTCGCGTTGGTCTGATCCGGATCGACGAACTGCCCCGTCGACGACCCGGCGACAGTCTCCGCCTGGATGGACTCAAAGGCGTGATCGGTCGCGGCGACCGACTGGTCCAATGTGACGAGGACTACTTGCCGCTCGCACGTCACCTGCTGAGTAGTACGTGGCTGGTCGATTCCCTCGAGACCGCATTGGGTATGCGAAAACTCAGCGGCGCCGGACTGCGATTTGTCACCGCCGCCGGCGAGCTACTCGAAAGTGACGGCACGACCGTGGTCGGTCCCGCCGGTGCCTCGACCGGTTTGGTCAGTCGACGTAGCGAATTGGCATCGGCCGAAAAGGAACTGAGTCACTACAAATACCAGATCTCCGAGGGCGACGCGGAAATCGAGCGGCTTTCGACCGTTGTCGACGAACAGTCTGCCGAACTGGGACGTCTGGAACAAAACCACCGCGACTTGATCACCCAACGCGCCGCTGCCGACGCCGATCGCCGACACGCCGAAGAACGAACGAAGTCACGCAGCCTTATCTGTAACGAGATCAATGCGGAGATCGGCGCGGCGACGGCCAGTCGCGATACCGCCACCAACGAAGACAAAGTGCTGGCACAGCAGATTAGCGAAGGCCGACATCGAATCGAGACACTTGAGTTGGAAGCTGCCGAGGCCGACGAGATGTTGTCCGAGACGCAGACAGCGTTGCAAACTGCGACCAGTGGCGTGATGGCGATCTCGGTCGACGTCGCCCGTGCCGAACAAAAATTCGAGGCACTGCAAGCGTCGATGCAACAACAGCGCCGTGACCAAAATCAACGCGAAGCCGCAGTGGCCGACGTTCGATCTCAAGCACAGCAAGGCAAGGATCGGATTGCCGAACTGACCGCGCGGATTTTGGACGCAACCAATGAATTGGCCGAATTGCAGTGGGACGCCGAACAGAGCGAAAAAACGATTCGTGATTTGGCACAACAAGCCGCCGATGTTCGTGAATCGAATCGCGAGATCATGAAGGCCAGCGAATTGGCGATGAAAGCGGCCAGCACCGCCAGCGCCGCAGTACACGCCATCACGGCCCGACGTGACAATATCCAGCTCCGCCGCGAAACACTCGCCGACCGCTTGCTGGAAGACTACGAGATCGATTTGCGAATTGGCGAAGCACCCGAGGATCTGCAGCCAGTCGAAAACCGCGACGAAGTCGAAGAGGAAATCACCAAGCTGCGGACTCAATTGCAACGCACCAGCAGCGTCAACATGGAGGCCCTCGAAGAACTCGAAGGCCTACAAAAACGCTACGACGAACTGCACGCTCAATACCAAGATTTGACGGCGGCCAAAGATTCACTGCAACGGATCATCGGCCGCATCAATGCGGACAGTCGCCGGTTGTTTTTGGACACGCTGGAGGCGATTCGGCAGAATTTTCAAAAACTGTATCGAAAGTCATTCGGTGGCGGTCATGCCGATTTGATTTTGGAAGAAAACGAAGATCCACTCGAAGCCGGTGTGGAGATCGTTGCGACGCCTCCGGGCAAACCCAGTTTCAGTAACTCGTTGCTCTCGGGTGGTGAAAAGGCACTCACCGCCGTTGCCCTGTTGATGTCCATTTTCCAATACCGACCCAGCCCGTTCTGCGTGTTGGACGAAGTCGACGCGCCGTTTGACGAAGCCAACATTGGTCGATTCGTGACCGTGCTGAACGAGTTTTTGGACAGCAGCAAATTCGTTGTGGTCACGCACAGCAAAAAAACAATGACCGCCGCGACCACGCTTTACGGCGTGACGATGCAAGAATCCGGTGTCAGCAAACAAGTCTCGATCCGATTCGAAGACGTCAGCGATAACGGCGAAATCTCCGAAGGCGAAGCAGCATAGCGGCTCGTGCCGCATCCGTAGCCGTAGGCCAGGACCTGTCCTGGCAACAGAACGCGAACACACCGATACCCGGCAACTAGACTCCCGCCAGGACAGGTCCTGGCCTACGGGACTATTTTTTGCCGATGCAGTACAGGCTCTCGGTGCCGCGGAGATAGATCCTTCCGTCACTGATCGCTGGCGATGCAAAAACTTGCTCACCAAGTTCGTTTTTCTGTACCACTTCGGCGTCGCGATTGGCTTGGACGACCAACGTCACGCCGTCGTCGGTAGTGAAATAGACCAATTCGTTAGCCGTGACCAATGAAGCGCTGAAATGCCGTCCCATGCGTTCGCGCCAAACGTGCGAACCATCTTGGACGTCAAAACAATGTCCGATTCCGCGATCATCCGCGATGAACAGCAAACCGTTGACCACCACAGGCGACGGCACATAGCACCTCGCGTCGGTGACATGCCAGGCAACGTGACTTTCGCTGACATCACCCTCGCCGCCCGGTCGAATCGCCATGACGTGATAAGTCGGGAAACCGGCTGTCAGGTAAAAGTTTTCTTCGTCAAATACCATCGAAGCGACAAATTGCTCGGTCGGTCCTTCCACCCACCACAACCGTTTGCCGTCGACGGGATCAAAAGCGGCGACCCGTTTGCTGCCCGAAAGCACCGCTTGCATCTTGCCGTCAACTTTGCGCAGCAGCGGCGTGACGTAACTGCGCGTGCGATATTCACGCGGCGTCTTCCAAACCACATCGCCCGTCTCTTGACTCAACGCCGCCAAATACGATTCGCCGTCGTGATCGCCGTTGACAATCAATAAGTCGTTATGCAACACCACGCTCGTGCAATACCCGTGAATACTGGAGAACGCACCGACGCGTCGCAACCACTTTTGCTGTCCGTCAAAATCGTAACAGGCAACCACCATCTCGCCCGGTTCACCACGTTCTTGATTGGTTGCGTCGGTATGAAAAAAGGTGACAAAAACATGTTCGCCATCGGCAACCGGAGTGCCCGATGCATAGCTGTTCAGTTTGTGCATTCCCTCTAACGGCGACACCATGACCTGCATCGTCCAAAGCACCTCGCCCGATGCGCAATCCAACCGGTGCAACAATCGGCCGCCGCTGTCTTCATCGCAGGCCGTCACAAAAACCGAGCCTTTTGAAACGATAGGCGATGAATATCCGGTACCCGGAATCGTCGTTTTCCAAAGAATATTCTCTCCTGACGCACCGTCCCAACGAGTCGGTATCTCTGTTTCGATACTCGATCCATCACCGCGCGGGCCGCGCCAACCTGGCCAGTCTTCGCTAATCGCAGGCGAACAAAGGACGACCCAGCCGACAAGAAAAAGCAACTTGTGCATAACCATCACAATAAAAAATAGGCCAGGACCTGTCCTGGCGGGAACATCGTGCCACAACGCATCGAGTGAATGCTTCATTGCCAGGACAGGTCCTGGCCTACGTGATCACGTTCACCGACACGAAATCACGTTCAATGACACATCCAATTGCGAAATCACCATGGTATCGGCAGGTGAACCCACGGTCGACGAGTCTAACAACGGAGCCATCTCACGATCAAACTCTTGCTTCGCTAAAACCACAACGATCGCCAACGGGATCGCGACCAACAACAAGCACGCCGCTACCGTTATCGACGGTCTGCAGCTTCGCATCATCGGCGTTTCGATGATCCAGCACAACAGTGGAGCGTGCATCAAGATCATCGCGTGTGGCGTCGAGAGTTCGCCGAAAAATCGACCGACGAACAAAAATCCAAACAACGCGACCACTCCAACGCCAACAATCGCAATCTCGGCAAAGTTCTCGCCTTGCAACCAGCGGTGCGAGATCCATTTCGCGACAATGGTGGTCGTTAGCAACGCCGCGACAAATGGCAAAGCCGCTGCACCGCCTTTGATGTAGCCCCCCATCATGATCGCGACGGCCGCGCACTGAATCGATAGGCAGATCGCAATCGAAATCACAACGCCGCCGCGCCGCTGAGCCAGACCGCAAAGCAGTCCTCCGGCAATCGCCAACAACACCGCACCAATCGACACCACTGCGATCTGCTGTGATATCGACCAGTGGTCACCAAAATACACCGACCCATAGAGGAGCGTTGGCGAAACAAACACCGCCAACGTAACTCGCATCAACCAAGCGACTGACCTCGACGTCCGCCCAAAACCACCAATCAGCTCAATGGCAAGGGCCAGTGGAACAATGATCAGCAACAACCGGTCAAGGCTACTGGCCGGTGGCCACTGCAATTGCAACGACAACACGTAAAATCCGGCCAGTAAACCGACACCGATCCCCAGCACACAAGCTGAATTGAGTCGGGTCGTTGTTAGCGTCATCGTTGCCAGCGTCGCCACCACTGCGGCCGCGCAGACGGCAGAGGCAGCGATCGCTTGCCAGTACAGCAGCGGGTCGGGCATCGACTATTTTCGCACGCCTTCGCAGTCGATCATGATTAACGCCTTATCGCCGATCGGACCAATCGCGTTCTTGTCAAATCCGTAGTCGCTCCGTTTGACGGCATACTCGGTCGAAAAAGCGACCCGTTTGACATCTTTGAAGACATGTTCCTTGCCACCCATCAACGTCAATGTGATTTCCTTGGTTGTACCGTGCATCGTGAAGTCGCCTGTCACCTCGAACCCGCCGTCAATCGGCTTCACGCTCGTGCTCTTGAACTCGATCGTGGGATATTGCTTGGTGTCAAAGTAGTCGGGCTGACGCAAATGTTTGTCGCGTGCTTCGTTTGCCGTATCGACACTGTCTGCTTGGATCGTCAACGCGAAAGTCGACCTAGACGGATCATCGCGATCAATCGAGAACATCCCCGAGACATCGTTAAAGCGACCATGGATCCAACTGATATCCAGATGTCTCGCTTTGAAACTGACCGACGAATGCACTAGGTCATACTCATAGTCGTCTGCCGCCGATGCCGATTGATGGCTGGCACAAAACAGTGCACCCAGCAAAATAGCCGTTACACATGTCGTGAAGGATCGTCGCATTTCCGTTTCCTGTCCAATGGTGTTTGAGAGTCGAAGCGTCAGCGAGTGATTGTACGGTAGCGGGGTCAACGCGTCGTCCAGCGGCAGCAGGTCTCGCACGGCGGTCCGCGAATCACTCCGCGACGCTGCAAATAGCACCGCCAAAGAGAGCTGATTTGGGCATCCCACGAGTTTCGTATAAACTACATTCCCCGCCTCAACCACGCAGATTGGCTCCCGATTCTGCGTTCCCGCCCGTTTTGACCAAACCGATCCGCGCCCTCGGTCCATGCAAACTCGCTCCATCGTTCTATCCGCATTCCTGCTAGGTATCGTCACCGGGGCGATGCGGCCGGAGAACGTCTATGGGGCCGATCGCATCGCCACCGACCCCACCGCTACGGACACGTGGTCGATGTCGCCTGGCGAGGCGTTGATGAAAAAGTATTGCGTGCGATGTCATAACGACAAGAAACAGGAAGGCGATTTTGACATCACGGCGTTTGACAGTCGCAAGTCGATCTTGAGAGAACGTCCGCTATGGCAGGAAGTCTTGCGGGTGATCACCGACGAAGAAATGCCGCCGGAGAATCCGTTGCCAACAACGCAGGAGCGTGCTGCGTTGGCCAGTTGGGTCGACCAAACGATCAACCAATTGGATTGGTCCAAACACAAGTACGCTGGGCATGTCACCATTCCACGACTGACCCGAATGGAATATGCCAACACGATGCGTGATCTGCTGGGCATGGATTTGCACGTCGAACGATTGTTGCCAGACGATGGCCAAGGCGAAAGTGGTTTTGATAACGACCGCGACGCGTTGTTCATCACACCGGCGCAGATGGAAAAGTATTTGGCCGTCGCCGACCAAGCGCTCGGCGCTGTGTTTGCCTTGGAGCGTGAACCAGTCGAGATCAAGTTTCAATCCGAAGCGATGTTCATGACCGAAACGCGTGAACGACCGGTCCAAATGACGCCCGACTTCTTTGGCTACGTGCTCAACCGCGGACAAATGACGCTCTACGAATCGGTCACCTTTCCCGTCGACGGCTACTACGATTTCAGCCTACGTGCCAAAAGCAGCACCGATGGCCCGTCCGGTGCACGACTGCGGCTGAACGACGAATTCAAAGCTGATATCGCCGTGCCTGGCGGCGATCCGGATGTGTATACCACGCGAGTCTTCGTGCCGGCCGGTACGCATCAGATGACTTGGAACGTCCAGCGGCCCCCCGTTACGACCAAACAGCTGGCGACCAAGCAGGAGATCAAACGAACGGACAAGGCGACGCCGAACCCCGATCGGCCGGCCAAAAAAATCCAGTACACGCAGCTTCCACAGGACGCGGGTATGATCATCGGTCGCGAAGCTCTCAAGCGGGCGCCTCGCTGCCCACCAATGCCAGGCGCGTCGGACAAGATCAAATCGTTGACCAAACGAGTCGACCAAGTCTCCGTCGCTGTCCAGCGTCCTTATGAATGGTTACGGTTGCACGGTCCCAACGGTGATCCCAGCGAGATCCACCGCTTTCGATCGTACATTATCGATCGCGACAAATCGCTCCAGGAGGCCAAAGACGTGTTGGCCAGGGAACTGAAACAATCGCGTGAAGAGTTTGATGCGATTTTTGCAGCGGCTAATGGCACCGAACTGGCTTCCAATGCAGCGGTCTTGGACGCGGTCAAAGACGTGGCCTACGTCAACACATCCAAAAGGAAGACACGCGATCAATCTAAACCCGGTAACGTTGGCATCGATTGGATCGTCGTGCGAGGACCGCTCCCAGAAACCGACTCCGCCCCCCTGTCACAGATTTTCGTTACCCGACCGAGCCAAGATATCAGCAAACAGCAGGCGGCCCGGCAGATTCTCGAACACTTTGTTCCGCGTGCTTTTCGTCGTCCTGTCGACGATGATCAATTGGCGGTATTCGAGCAACTGTTTGCACAATCCGACGCGGCGGGGAATTCCTTCGAGTCCGCGATTCAACTTGCGTTGACCGGTGTGCTGGTGTCGCCAAGATTTCTGTTCCGCGTCCAGCAGAGTCGTGGCAAGTCATCTTACGCATTGGATGACTATGAAATTGCGTCGCGACTATCGTATTTTCTGTGGCTTTCGATGCCCGATGACGAACTGTTTTCCCTGGCCGCTGCCGGCCAATTGAACGATCCACAGGTACTGCAGTCGCAGGTCGATCGGATGATGGCGCACCAGCGTTCACGTGCGATGAGCGAGGCGTTTACAGGTGCCTGGTTGGAACTGTCCTCGTTGGGACTGTCGGTGATCCCCGACGAAAAACTGTTTCCGCAATTCGACAGCGATCTTGCCGACGCAATGAAATTGGAAACGACGCTGAAATTTGAAAAGCTGATTCGCGAAGGCGGCAGTTTGCTGGAGCTGATCGATTCGGACAAAACATTCGTCAATGCGGCGTTGGCCAAACATTATCAGTTGCCCGCCGTCAAAGGCAATCAAATGCGCGAAGTCACCTTGACCGACCCGCGTCGCGGCGGCCTGTTGGGCATGGCGGGTGTTTTGACCGCAACATCCAGTCCGACGCGAACCAGTCCCGTGGTGCGCGGCAAATGGGTTTTGGAAACGTTACTCGGCCGGCCAGCCGGCGATCCACCGCCCGACGCCGGCGCCTTGCCGGGCGATGCCGGACGAAAAAGAGGCCTGACACTGCGCGAAGAACTTTTGGACCATCGCCGTAATCCGGCCTGTGCCACCTGCCACGACAAAATTGATCCGCTCGGCTTTGGCTTGGAATCGTTTGACGCAATCGGACGTATTCGCACCCACGAAAACGGGAAACCCATTGATTCAAGCGGTACTCTGCCCGACGGCACGACGTTCGATGGACCAGCCGAACTGAAACAGTATTTGCTCGATCATCACAAAGACGAATTCACGCGCAACATCGCCCGACGAATGCTCAGCTTTGCATTGGGGCGAAAACTTTATTACTTCGACGCTCCCGTGATCGATACCATCACGCAAGCGGTGATCGAAGACAATTACAACGCGACGACGCTGATCAAGCAGGTCGTTGTTAGCTATCCGTTTGCCAACCAGGCGAGCGAAGTCGAACCAGACTGATCAAAAGAGGACCCCGATGCCCCGACAACCTATTGCCCGGCGAACATTTTTGCGCGGAACCAGTGCTGCCTTGGGACTGCCGTTGTTGGACGTAATGCGACCTTCATCGGC